>NZ_JBDSQY010000232.1:0-2297 GCF_039929585.1 Capsulimonas sp. | reverse complement strand
CGTTTCCTGTTTTATACTTTCCGTTGTATCGGGATGCTGTCAGTTGTATTGGTATGCTTTCAGTATACCAGTAGACCAAGAAATATAACGCCCTGAGAAGGGCGTTGCGCTATCCATCCACGCTCATAAATGAGCGGGACTTCCGCGCATTTTGTTAAATCGGCCCATCGCCGTGGAATTTCGCCAAAGTTTGGTATCATGTGGAGATATGAGCGATTTCATCCACAAACGCCACAATGTCTCTGTGCCGCTCTACCATATCGTTTGTACCGTGAAGTATTACCGCACGCGAGATTTTCCGTGCTCTAAGGAAATATCCATGTCAAAGTTATACCGCACCACTGCCGCCGCCATCGCGCTTACCGGCGCAGTCATCAGTCCATCCATCGCCGGAATCAATTGGCCGAAAGAACAACTTCTCCCCACATTTGCCCAGCCCGCTCCGACGCAAGATCTCATTTCACCCCCTACGGCGGGCAGCGCGTTCCCAAAAGCGGAAGCCGTTCTGTTCAGTTCTCTCAAGGGTTTGGTCAATCGAACGAAACCCCGGATTTGGACGTGTGAAGGATCGGGTGATGACAAATACGAATGGCTCAGCGAGCTTGGCCTTTCCTACAGTGAGCCCTCGGATCGCTGGTCACTGATCACCAAATATCGGCAGGAAATTAAGGGCATAATCGTTTACGATAATGCCCAGCCTGACACAATCAATCTTGCCACCACCATCGCCGGTTCTTCGAACGCGCTGGTGGTGTCCCCGGATCTTGTCGCGAAGCTGACCAGCAGCCCCTATTCACTCCCGATTCTGAAGGATCTGCGCGGGAAATTTCATGGACGCCTCAGTGTGTATCAGTACCTGTACGACAACTACTGGGCCAAGACATCCCATCGCGTCCTGACCGGTCTCAATCCTACGGCTGTGTACGGGAACTTGCGGGAATATGCCGTGGCTATCAATTCCACAGTCCTCTGGCTCGATCCTCGGAAACCCAAGGAGAAGGCGCTCCTCAACCGCTATCTGGCGTCGATGGGTCCCGGAACGCTGTACATGGGTTGGTGGGCCGAAGAAGGATCGGGCGTCAGAGCCGCTTCCGCATATGGCGTTGTCACTTGCGCCAGCGACTGGTCGACTAATCTCACAAATTTCGGCGGCACGTCGAGAAAGGTCGCGGTCAAGCCGGCCCCGGCGACGATTCCCCCCATCGAGAACAAAATCTACGTGGCGTTCATTATTAGCGACGGCGACAACTTCCAGTATCTGGAGCATCATCTTCATAAGATGTGGCTCGATCCCGAACGCGGCAAAATCCCGATGGGCTGGACGGTGTCGCCGACGATGCTTGACGCCATGCCGGGTGTTCTCGACTACTACTACAAGACCGCCACCGACAACGACTGCCTCCTCAGCGGCCCATCAGGCTACGGCTACACGTACCCGAACTACTGGCGCGATGGCAAAGCGCTCAACCAGTTTGTGGCAAAATCCGACGAATACTGCAACCGCGCGGGATTGAGGATCATCACGATTTGGAATACGATCACTGGTGGCATCGATCCCAAAGTTGGCGACGCCTACGCAAAACATGCGCCGTCGCTTCTGGGTTTGACGGGGCAAAACGCTGGTAAGGGGCTCAAGATTTACAGGCATAAGCTTCCAACCTTCGACCTCACGGCGACCTATTGCGGAACGATGGACCATTTGGTCAGGGAAGTCAAAGGCGGCTCAGCAGGATGGGATGGCAAATCACCACGTTTCCTGATCATTCAGGCAGAACCGTGGCACGGCTTGATGCCGACCGACTTCGTCACATTCGCCAAAGGGCTCAACTCCAATTACCAAATTGTGCGGCCAGACACCATCTTCAAAATGATGCGCTCCGTCAATCAGCTTCCGATTGATCCGCTGCAGCCGAAGTAAATGAAAGCCAGGGCGCCGGGTGACCGCACCTTGACTCCGCGTGCCTGGAGGCGTGACCTTTCCCATCGTGACAACTCCCCGCTGATAAATCAGCGGGCTTCTACGCTTCCACGGAAGCGAGGCTCTGTTGTCCCAGAGCCAAAATATTGACAGCGGCATTGGTATCGCGATCCAAGGAAAGTCCGCACATCGGACACAGATGCCACCGATCCGACAACTTCTTCTTGGTGCGGCCTTCTCGACCGTCAGGGCGGTAGCCACATCCAGAACAATCCTGGGAGGTGTAAGCAGGGTTGACAGCGAGTAACTCACGACCAGCGTTTTCAGCTTTCGAAGTGAGAACAGAACGAAACTGGAACCAGGAAACGTCAGCAATGGA
>NZ_JBDSQY010000231.1:0-14937 GCF_039929585.1 Capsulimonas sp. | reverse complement strand
CCCAGAATTGGGAGAAGGGGCTGGGGGATGAGGGCCTCCGAATCTTAATCCTTCGCCCAGAACATCGCGCCGGGCTTTTCGGTGACGATGGCGGCTTCCAGGGTCTCGACGGCCTTCTTGATGCCTTCAGCCGTGGACATCATGCTGTCTTCATGCTCGATGGACAGGACGCCATCGTAGCCGACCATCAGGAGGTTGGAGACGAACTCTTTCCACCAGAACGTGTCGTGGCCATAGCCGACCGAACGGAAGACCCAGGAGCGGGCGGCGATGTCGCCGTAGGACTTGACGTCCAGATTGCCGTTGATCCCTGAGTTGATCGGATCGATCCGGGTGTCCTTGGCGTGCACGTGGAAGATCGCGCCAGCGGCGCCGAGGTTTCGGATGGCGGCGAGCGGATCGATACCCTGCCACCAGAGGTGCGATGGGTCGAAGTTCGCACCGATCTGATCGCCGGCCGCGTTGCGCAGCTTCAGGATCGTTTCGGGGTTGTAGACGACAAAGCCCGGATGCGCCTCAATGGCGAACTTGACATTGTGCGCTTTCAAGAAACGATTTTGGGCCTTCCAGTAAGGAATGACCTTCTTCTTCCACTGCCAATCTAAGATCTCGCGGAACTCGTCCGGCCAGGCGGCGGTGACCCAGTTCGGATACTTTGCGCGCGAGTTATCGCCGGGGCAGCCCGAGAAGCCGTTGACGACGCTGAGATCTAATTTCTCCGCCAGCAGGACGGCGTTGACGAACGCCTGATGGTGATCGTCGGCGATCGCCTTGTCCGGGTGCAGTGGGTTGCCGTGAACCGAAAGCGAGTCGAGTGTCAGCCCGCGATCTTGGATGAGTTTCATCAGCTTTTTGCGCGCGCCGGCGTCCGAAATCAGTTTCTCCACGCCCCCTACGCTATCGAGGTGGTGTGAGCCAGGATAGGCGCCCGCGCCTATCTCCACCGCTTTGATGCCAGCGGCGGCGATGATGTCCAGCGCTTCTTCGAGCGGCCGGTCCTGAAACAGGGCGGTAAAGATTCCAATCTTCATGCGATATAGGACTCCTGCGGATGAAATTCGTGTGATTTAACGTTACTTTAAAGTTTTCGCGGGCTTATTTTAGCAGATGCGCGATTCCTTGTCCAGTCTTGCGCCCGAAACAACTGGCGGACATACCTGTAATTTCGACACCGTGGGAACTTTTGCCTTCCTGCCGTGCGCCTCGTGGTAGAATACAACTGTCTCGAATTTGCTTAGGACGACTCATACGCTCTTGCTCACTCACTTCCAATCCGGACACGCCTCGCCCATTCTCCGCGCATTCACGCGGCTGATGGCCTTTGTCTGTCTCTGGATGGGGACGGTGAGCGTCGCGCATCATACCGATGGACTGCGCGTCGCGGGCGCCTCACACAGCGTTTCGTCGTCCATTGAGGCGCTGACGCCACAGGCGCCCGACACCCCTTGTGTCGCTTGCGAGTGGCTGCTCAGCCTTATGCCCCATCTGGCGGTGGGCGCCCAAGTCACGCTGACCCCAGCGTCGCGCCTCGCATTCGCCGCTCCCGCCGTTCGCTGCACCCCTCGCCTCACTTCGCGCGGCGTTCGCCTGCGCGGTCCGCCTTCCTTCCTGGACGTTTCCGCAGTCGGTTAACTTTGATTTTTGCGGCCTTCTTGCGCCTGGCGTGAAGATGCCCCCCGGCCCCCACTAGGGGAGCAATCCATATTATCCAATACGTGACGACGATTATTCTTTGACACGCCCACGATTCTATGGTCTACACCCCCTGTGGGGGCCGGGGGGCATCCTCGCCGCGATAATCAACGTCAACCCTCTGCCTCGCCACGTCCACGCCTGTCCCAATTCACCCAACACGCCTTTTGACCTTATAGAGAAATAATAGTATGCGACGCACTCACGCACGCCGATGGGTGGTGGCGGCTGCCCTTTTGGCCGCCCTGCCTTGCCCGGCTCCCTGCGCCACACCGTCCGGCTCAGACGCCGCCGGCCCAAACGACGACATTTTTGACCCGAAACGCGCCCCCGTCATTGTGGTAAAAGTCACGGCGACTAAGCGCGCCGCCGTCCCGAAACAAACGGGCAGCACGACGACGATTACTTCGACCAGCATTGAGAATAAGGCGAACTCCAGCAGCTTCAGCAGTATTATCGCGAGCAGTGTCGCCGGCGCTGTCGAATCGTCGAGCGGCGAACTGCATATTCGGGGATCGCACGGTCAGTACACGTATTATCTGGACGGCGCGCCGCTTCCGTCGTCGGTCTCGGGATCGTTCACCGATCTGATCAACCCGAAAAATATTGAGACGCTCAAAGTCTATACGGGCGGCTTTCCCAGTTACTACGGCGGTAACCTCGCGGCGGTGTTCGCCGTGAACGCCAAGGCCGGCCGCCCCGGTCATCCGACAGGGCTGTTCCAGCAGATCATCCAGGGATACGAGACCTATGAGACGATCGGGCAGACCAGCGGCGGGGTGGGGCGGCTCTCGTACTTCCTATCGGGCATCCATAGCTCGACGGACCGGCGGCTGGATCCGGTGACGCAGACGCCGCTTCACGACGCCGGAGACAGCTCGGTCGTGTTCGGCAAGTTCGACTATCAGGCTGGCCGAAACGACAAGCTGACAATCGACACGGCGCACACTGACTCCGAGCTTCAAATCCCCAATGAGGAAGACCGGCAGGCGCTCGGGCAAAACGACCGCCAGGTGGAGAACGGGACATTCGCCAACCTCATCTGGAAGCATGACGACGCCCGGCAAAGCCTTCTCATGGCGTTCTACAGCCACTCGTCACAGCTTCGTTATAATGGCGACCCCGTGCACGATCTCCTGGCGTCCGCAGATAACCCCGATGTGTCGGGACTTGTTTCCACGTTCGAAAACCAAAAGGCGAACTATGCGGGCCTGCGGACGGATTACAGCGTCCGTGTGAGCAAGCGTCACACCATCGGTGTTGGGTTCGATGGGCAGACTGTCACGGGTACGGAGCAGTTCAAAATCCTCTCGGGAAATGGCGACGCGCCGGTCACGGACAATCACAACATCGGCGGCAACGATCAGTCGGCGTACTTACAGGACGACTGGACGCCGGGGCGCTGGCAGATCAACTTCGGCGCCCGCTACGATGTGCATAAGGCGATCATCGAAAGTTCGCAGCTTTCACCGCGCCTGAACATGACCTACGCCGCCGGACCGCACGATCACTTCCATGCTTACTATGACCGTCTCTTCCAGCCGACGGCCTTTGAAGACGTACGCCAGCTCAGCGGCTCGACCGCAATCGGCGATACCGTCGTCACGTCCATCAAGCCCGAACGCGACGATTTCTACGAAGTCGGCTACCAGCACGATCATTCGGGCGTCACGACCACACTCAGCGCCTACTACAAGACGGCCAAAGACGTGGTGGACGACACCGCGCTCGGCAGCACGCAGATCACAGTGCCGTTCAACGTCGAAAAAGGATATGTCCGGGGGCTTGAATTCTCCCTCGATGGTCCCATCTCCCACACGCTCTCAGGATATGTGAACTATGCGCGCTCCTGGGCGAAGAACGCCGGCGCGATCACCGGCGGCGTTTTCTCCAGCGATATCGCCCCCGGCTACTTCTACGCCGACCACGATCAGACGGACACCGGCGCGGTCGGTCTTTCTTACACACATGGAAAGATTGGCGCGAATATCGATGGCGAGTATGGCTCCGGCCTTCCCTACGGCTCGGATGACGCCGGGAACGTCAACTTCCTGCGCGTTCCCTCGCACTTCATTTTCAACGGCGGTTTTAGCGTTCGATCCGGCCACAGCGAGATCGAAGCCACCGTCATCAACCTGCTCAATCAGGCTTATGTCATCAAGCAAGCCGGCGCATTCTCGGGACGGGAATGGGGCCAGGGGCGCACTTTCGGCGTGAAGCTCACGCAAACCTTTTAGGAGATTGATCGATCCATGAACAGCTTTCTGACTTATATGCACCAGGGCGGAGTGATGATGTACCCGCTCATCCTCTGCGCCATTGTCGCCATCGGCATCATTTTAGAGCGGATGATCGCCTTCCGAAAGGCTTCCGCCGTCGACCCGGAAGTGCTGCTTGACGACGTGCGCGACGCGACGAAATCGGGCGACTACGCCGCCGCCATTCGTCATATGGAAACCTTCAAGACGCCGCTCGCCCGGATCATGATCAGCGGCCTGCGCAACGCCGACCGCAGCCCGGAAGCGATGGAGATCGCCATGGCGCATGAAGCCGCCAGCGAACTTCCCGCCCTGGAAAACTATCTGCTCGGCCTCAAGACGATTATCACCATTGCGCCGCTGCTCGGCCTGCTCGGTACGATCGCCGGAATGATCTCCTCGTTCAAACAGGTTGCCGCCGGCGGGCTTTCGTCGCCGACCGCCGTCATGTCCGGCGTTTCCGAGTCGCTGATCTCCACCGCAACGGGCATCGTTGTCGCGACGGCGGCCGTCATTTTCTACAACTACTTCAGCAATTTGATCAAGCGTTTCGTTGAAGATCTGGAGTATTACGGCGATGAGCTGACCAACCTAGTGACCGATCGTGTGGTGCACTCATGATGAAGATCCGCGCCCGCCGCCAGCCCGAAGAGGCGGAAATCATCATCATCCCGATGATCGACACCATGATGTTCCTGCTCATGTTCTTCATCGTGGCCAGTCTCGCACTGGCCGTGCAAAACGGTCTGCCCGTCAACCTGCCCAAAGCCAGCACCGGCGTTCAGCACTCCGCGCAAAACGTCACGCTGACGCTGGATCAGGCCGGGAATTTGCACCTAAACACCAAAGCGATCGCCGTGGCCGACGAGACCACTGAATTGAAAACACTCGGTGTGACCGATAGCACGCTGGTCATTATCAACGCCGATGGCCGCGTCTCGCACGGCATGGTGACATCGGTGATGGACAACGCGCGCAAGGCGGGAGTCGAGCGGTTCGCGATCGCGACGCAGTAACAAAAGGAGCCACGCGCCATGCGTCGCCGAAAAAAAGAGAAGCCGCTGCTGCCGAAAATGATCGGTATCGCCGTCGTGATTGTCGCCGCTCTGCTGCCGCTGCTCTCCAAGCTGGGCGCGTTCAAGCCGATGCACGGTCATCGATACGACAACGTCACGCTGGTGAAGCTACCGCCGGTTCCGAAAAAGCCGGAGGTGAAGAAAGCCGCGCCGAAGAAGAAAGTCGCCGCGAAGCCGCATCCTGCCGGACACACGGCGTCGCACGCGGCGCCGAGCCATACGGCGCGCGACACGCGCAATCTGCCCAAGGTCGTCGCCTCGGCCGCCGCGCCTGGCGCGGGAAGCGATAACGGGATTTCGAATGACGGGACGGGACAGGTCGGTCAGGTTCCCCAGGCGCCCGCGCCTCCCAAGGAACCCGTAACGCCTGCGCCTGAGCCATCGCCGCCGTCTGCGCCCGAAACAGCGCCCGCGCCGCCTCCGGTCACGCCCCCGCCTGCGCCGCCGCCCGCAGCGCTCACTCCGCCGCCCGCGCCAAAGGTCGAGCCGGCGACCGTCGTGTCCAAGACGGAGCCGATCATTCCGGACGACCTGCGCGACGCGGATCTCAGCGCCCAGTTTCGAGCGCTCTTTACCGTCCATTCAGACGGCACGGCGTCGGTCAAAACATTGGAATCGACGGGAAACGATCGTTTGGACGCACTGGCGCTGGACGCCGCGAAGCGCTGGAAATTTCAGCCCGCGCGACGGGATGGTGCGCCCTTGGAGAGCTACTTACGGCTGACGGTGGAGTTTGTTGTGAGTTGATTCGGCCCCACAATCCTGCTCTTCGGGATAGGTTTTCTCATGCATACGTCCGCCCTCATTGCACCGGCCATAAATGACCGGCCTGGACCTGCAAGGACGGTGAACCGCCCTGACAATCGAACGCAGGGTTTTATCAGACCCCTTCAGGGGGCTCCCTCGCAGGCCGGTCATTTATGGCCGGTACGAAGAAGCGTAACGCGGGAGAGAAGAAAACCTACCCCGATGAGCAGGATTGGGTGGCCGAATCAACTCACAACAGCGTAAAGTTATCCGGCAGCAGCGCGGAGATCGGTTCGACGCAGACGTCGCCGCCCGCACAGGTGGAGACGATCATGATCGGGTTGTCGGCCTGGGAGAACTCGGAGATGACTTGGCGGCAGGCGCCGCAGGGTTTAGCGAGGCGGGCCGCCGTGGTGACGAGCGCGATGGCGACGATGTCCATGCGGCCGTCGGCGATGGCGTTGAAGATCGCCACGCGTTCGGCGCAGACGGTCAGGCCGAACGAGGCGTTCTCGATATTGCAGCCGCGATAGATCGTCCCATCGCTGAGCAGAACGGCGGCGCCGACCGGGAAGTTGGAGTAGGGAGCGTAGGCGGCTGCTTGCGCCTCGCGCGCGGCCGCGATGATCTCCCCCTGGAGGTCGTGGACGAGCGTGGCGTGGTCGATATCCGTTTGCAGCAAATCCGTCACCATCGTCGATTGTTCGCGCATCGGTTTCCCCTTATCTGATATTTTAACCTTCTACCACATTTCCATGGTAAATTACCGGGCGGCGAAGGCCAAATCAGCGGGGGATGCTCGCGACCGGGCGCAGATGCAGCAGAAACTCCTCGTTGCCATCGCCGCCGCGGATCGGGCTGGGCATCCGTCCCATCTCGGCGAGGCCGCACCCGTAGGCGGCGGCGACTACTCGCGCGAGCGCCTGCGTGCGCAGCTGAGGACTGCGCACGATGCCGCCCTTCCCGACCCGCTCGGCCCCGACTTCGAACTGTGGCTTGACGAGACAAACGATGTCGCCGTCCGGCGTCAGCAGAGGCGCAAGAGCGGGGAATGCGATGGTGAGCGAGATAAACGAGAGGTCCGCGACAATCAGTGCAAATGGCGTGGGGAACATGGCGGGCGTAAGATCGCGCACGTTCACACGCTCACGCAGGGTCACGCGCGGGTCTTCCCGCAGCTGCTGAACCATTTGATCGCGGCCGACGTCAATTGCGAATACGTGCGTGGCGCCATTTTGCAAAAGGCAATCGGTAAAGCCGCCGGTGGATGCGCCGGCGTCCAGGCACTGCTTGCCGGTCGGCGCGACATGGAACTTCTCCAGGGCGGCGGCAAGCTTCTGGCCGCCTCGGGAGACGAAGGGCAGCACCTCGCCCGTGATTTCGATCTCCGCCGTTTCTTCATTGACGGGTGCGCTCGCCTTCAGACCGAACTTGCCGTTGACACAGACCAATTGATTGTCGATCAGCGCCTCGGCCTCGGAGCGGCTGCGCGCGTGTCCGCGCTCCACCAGGACCTTGTCAAGACGCATTGGAGGTGGCGCCTTTCAAATGATCCGTGCTGTTCTGGTAGACGAGATGCGCGGGAACTTCAGCGGCGCCGCTTTCCAGGAGCGTCAGGGAACAGTTATCCGCCCACGGCGGATCGTCCGGAACCGGAGGAATGCGCAGGAACGCCTCGATCAAGCGGCCGACGACGTCCGAGTGCGAGACGATCAAGAGATGCTCGTCCGTGTCGCCGTACTCCGCCTGGAGGCTGTCCCGGACTTTGACGGCGCGGGCATAGACAATGTCGTCGTTCTCGAACTCCTGCGGCCACCAGATATCGTCGCAGCCGTTCACGGGGTCAACGTCCACGAAAGGATACTGCTTTCGGATTTCGGCCGGCGCCAGGCCGGGAAACTCTTTGTAAGCGGGATAATTGGCGGAAAAATATTCGCAGACCTCTGGATACAGATGCGCCCGCGCGTCGGCGCTCAGGCAATACGGAGCGATGGTCTGGAGAGTGCGCCGAAGAGGAGATACGTAGATGCGTCCGATGCCGAGCGTCTTCAGATGTTCGCCGGTCCGCTGCGCCTGCTCCTCGCCGAGCGGCGTGAGATCGCTGTCGAGGTTGTCGGTCAGTCCCGCGTTATTCTGGGATTGGCCGTGCCTTAAGAGAAAAAGCTTCATATTAGGCAGTATACCCGGAGGCCGAAAAAAGGCGCCCCGGAGCAGGGCGCCTTGAACTGCGAGCTTACTTGCCGGCGGTGGCTGTTCCGCGCATGATCGATTCGAGCTCCGCAGAGTTACGAATGACGATTTTGCGGCCGGAGAAGTCGATATGTCCCTGGCGCTTGAAATCGTTCAGGATCAATGTCGTGGTTTCCCGGGTGCTGCCGATCATGTTCGCCAGCTCTTGATGGGTGAATTTGGCCTTGATCAGTGTGCCGCCGCGACTGGTCTTGCTGCCGTACTCATCGTTCAATCGAAGCAGCAGCTTCGAAAGTCGCTTGGGCACTTCCAGGAAGACGAGATCGGCGACCGTTGCCTCCGCCTGTGAGCGGCGATCGGCGATCAGCTTCATCATCTCCATGGCGGCGGCGGGCGTCTCGTTCAGTGCAGCGATTATATCATTGCGACGGAATACACAGACCAGGGAATCTTCCAGCGTTTCCGCCATCAATTCGTAGGGCAGATTTTCCGCGAGTAAACCTGTTTCACCAAAGATTTGGCTGCCTTCGATCAGTCCCAGAGTGACCTCTCGGCCTTGCTCGGAGACACGGGACACTTTGACGCGGCCAGAACATAGCAAGAATAAAAAATCACCGGCTTGATCGGCGAAATGAATGACTTGACGCCGGCGGTATTGACGCTGTTCGGCAATGCGCTCCAGGCGTTTTTGCGTCTCCTCCGGCAATGCCGCGAGGACGGGCACTTGCATGAAATATGGTATTAATGGGCTCAATATTCTTTCCTTCTAGATTGCTCGTCAGGGTTAGAACGACGCGGTAAACAACACAGAGACTGCCTGCTTACGAACGAAGTATACCATACATACGTTAAGAGATCAAAGATTCATCCCATAAAATCAGGCGAATAGGAGAAAAACAGGTATATATTCGGTTAATATGTGCTAAAAAAGACGAAAAAACCGAAAGAAAGCGCTTTTATGGGGGCCAAACGTGGTCTGCGCCACAAATAATAGGCTTGTGCGGACAATAGGTCAAGGGGTATTTATTGGGGGCGTGAGCGGGGGGAGCGCTTACTGACGGGCGGTCCTAAAATCTCCTGCATCACAATGGCGGAGACGAGGCTGTTCGGGTCGCCAAGCGGCAGGGAGATCTTGGACGATCGGGCGGGGGCGATGGGAGCCGGCGCCGCGATTCGGGCAGTCGGACGAGGCGCTGGCTGTGGCCTTGGCTGCGGCGTGGGGGCTGGAGCCTGCGAAGGATAGGACGCGTAAGGCGGCGCGGGCGGAAGCGCGCCGTATGAAGCGGGCGGGCGACCATAAGGCGCTGGGTATGGAGGCGCCGGGGGCGCTGCTTGGCCGTATTGCTGGGGATACCCTGGGGCTTGTCCGTACTGCGGAAATCCGGGCGCCTGCCCATATTGCTGGGGGAATCCAGGCGCTTGTCCATACTGCTGCGCGATCGCGGGCGGCGGCGTGTACTGCGGCGGCATGTATTCCTGCGGCGCTGCGGGGGGCGGGTCGTACTGCTGCGGATATCCCCCCGCCTGCCCATACTGCTGCGTGGGAGCCGGTGTTTGGCCGTACTGCTGCGGCGCAGCGGGCGCTTGGCCGAATTGCGATGGCGCTCCGGTCTGCTGGCCGTAGAGGGGTGCGCTGGCCGATTGCTGGCCGAACTGCGGCGCCGTCGGCGATTGCTGGCCGAACTGTGGAGTTGTTTGCTTTTGCTGTCCGTAGACCGTGGCGGCGGGCGCTTGCGGCCGGCCGTATAGAGGACCCGCGCCGTCGATCGGAGGGGCAGGCGTGGCGGGGCGAGGCGTCTGGCCGTACCCAGGGGGCGGCGTCCCCTGAGTTTTGAAGCCCGACTGTTCTTTCACTGCGGACTTAAAGATCGCCGCAACGCCTTTGACGAGCCATATGATGACCGCAATGACAAAGACGATCGCTTCGTAATGCATCGCTTGACTCCTCGCCTGCCCCTGGTCCTCTCGACCTTACGACTGCGCGCCCGTGGACGCGGACGGCCCGCTCTCGGCGTCGCCGGCGGAGAGCTTGCTGATGCCGCTGCGCATATCGGTGTCCGCCTGGAGGTTACGCATGTTGTAGTAGTCCATCACGCCCATGCGTCCGGCGGCGAGCGCCTCGGCGATTGCGATCGGGATCTGCGCCTGGGCTTCCACGACTTTCGCCTGCATCTCCTGCGTGTACGCCTTCATTTCCTGCTCGCGCGCCACGGCCATGGAGCGCCGTTCCTCGGCCTTCGCCTGTGCGATCTTCTTGTCGGCTTCGGCCTGATCGGTTTGAAGGCGGGCGCCGATGTTCTGTCCGACGATCACGTCGGCGATGTCGATCGAAAGGATCTCGAACGCCGTGCCGGCGTCCAGCCCCTTCGCCAGGACTGTCTTGGAGATGCTGTCCGGACGCTCCATAACGTCCTTGTGCGTATCCGCCGAACCGATGGTGGTGACGATGCCTTCGCCGACGCGCGCCAGAACGGTCTGCTCGCCGGCGCCGCCGACGAACTGATCGATATTGGCCCGGAGGGTGATTCGGGCGAACGCCTTCATTTCGATGCCGTTTTTCGCGACGCCCGCGACGACCGGGGTCTCGATGACCTTCGGATCGACCGACATGCGAACCGCTTCCAATACGTTCCGGCCGGCGAGATCGATCGCGGCGGCCTTTTCAAACGACAGGGGGATCTGCGCGCGGTGCGCGCTGATCAAGGCGCTGACGACACGGTCGACATTGCCGCCGGCGAGATAGTGCGTTTCCAGTTGGTTGACATTGACCGGCACGCCCGCCTTCACGGCGGCGATCAGCGGGCTCACGACGCGGTCCTGCGGAACCTTGCGCAGCCGCATTCCGATGAGGCTGCCCGGGTTCACGCCTTCGACCCCCGCCGCGCGGGCGTTGATCCAGAGCGGCACTGGGACGAACTTGAGAAAGAGCGACAAGAGAACAAGGGCGACGATAAACACAACAGCCAGCACTACTAAGTCCATGTGGAACGCCTCCATGCGCGAATTCAATTCGTGATGTCTTTGAGTATACCAGGGGAGCGGTGATTACAGGCGCTTATTTTGACCGTGAGCGCCGGTTACCGCAGACGCGCATCGATATTATTGGATTGGACCGACATTTGAACGACTTCAAGGACATTGACGCCTTGAAGGTCCAGCGCGGCTGCTTTCTGAAACGACAGTGGGATATGAGCACGGTGAGCGCAGATCAAGGCGAGGATTACGCCTTTGACGCTGCCGCCGGCGAGATAGTGCGTCTCGAGTTGATGGACGTTCACATCGACGCCTGTTTTCACGGCCGCGATGAGTGGGTTCACAATCTGCGCCGGCGGAACTTTGCGCAGACGCATCCCGATCAAGGCCGCGAGGCTGACGTCCTCAATACCCGCCGCGCGGGCGGTGATCCATTGTCCCACGGCGAGAAATTTGAGAACCAGGATCACCGCCACGGGAACGAGGATCAGCAGCGCGATATGGGGCACATAGATGTACATCGTTTATTCCAGCGTGGCGATGAGCCGTGGCGTGAAGTTCAGGCGGTCGCAGGCGACGCAAAGGGCGCGCATGCCGCGCCATTCCTCGGGAGGCGTGGATTCGTTGCCGCCCAGATGCAGGTGTCCGTAGAGAATGGTGGAGACGCCGTGCGCCGCGAGCACTTCGGCGAAAGGGGGGATCGGCGGATAGTGGATCAGCGCAATTTTGACCTCACAGTCCTTGACGGCTTCCAGTCGTTTGTTCAGACGGTGGATCTCCCGCGCCACGATCTTATCGCTCTGCGCCTTCTCTTCCGGCGTGATGATCCCGTTGGGGAGCGCCCATCCGCGCGTTCCGGCGACGCCGATCTTGCCATCCTCGGAGATGAACGGCGTGTCGTGTAGACCGGGATAGTTCAGCGGCCGGTCCGAGTCCCACCAGTAATCGTGGTTCCCCTTGCAGAGCACTTTGATCCCGGGCAGCGCGCTCAGCCACGCAAGATCCATCTCGGCCTGCGGACGGCGCATCGCCCAGGACAGATCGCCCGGCATGAGCAGCAGGTCGTGTGGCTCGATCACCGCGTGGCAGTTCTTCGCGATCCGGGCTGGGTGATCGCGCCAGTGGTCCCCAAAAATATCCATCGGCTTGGGCTGCGCGAACGACAAGTGCGTGTCCGCGAGGCCCCAAATTCGTCGCATAAATGAGAGTATACCCTGTGTGGCGTTTCTGTTCATATTGACACGCCTGCGCTCCATCCGTATACTCACCCTGTGAGGAAATATCTATGTCAGCATCCACGGCTCCGCCGAAAGGCCCTCCAGTCGTGACGAATACCGACGGCGGTTCTCAGTCTGGCGGCGTGCAGCGCGCGGCGATGACGGTGGTGGCGTTTACGCTGCTGTCTCGGATCATCGGTATGGTCCGCGATATGGTGATCGCCTATCAATTCCCGGTCGGCGTAGACACGGACGCCTATGTGGCGGCCTTTAAGATCCCCGACCTGATGACTTACTTGATCGCCGGCGGCGCGCTCTCCTCGACCTTCATTCCCGTCTTTAGCGAGTATCTCAACAACAAGAACGAAAAGGGCGCCTGGAAGACCTTCTCCATCGTCGCGACCGTCACGTTGATCGTCGCCGCGTTATTCGTCGTCATGGCGGAGCTCTTTGCGCCGCAGCTTGTGGTGGCGCTGAACCCGGGATACCGTCATAGCCCGGAGCAGATCGCGCTGGCGGCGCATTTGACTCGGATCGTTGTACCGGCGCAGATCTTCTTTATGCTGGGTGGCCTCATGATGGGGACGCTGAACGCGCGCAAGCAGTTCTTGATCCCCGCGCTCGGCCCCAGCATTTATAATTTGGGGATTATTGCCGGGGCAATCGCCGCGCCGATCTTTGGTGGCGGAATTTCCAGTCTGATGTGGGGAGCGCTGGCGGGAGCCTTTGTCGGGAATTTCGCGCTCCAGGCGGTTTATGTCAAGCGCGCGGGCGCTCGCTATAAGCCCAGTCTTGCGGTGCTCCATCCCGGCGCCGTGAAGGTCTGGAAGATGATGCTGCCGATCCTGCTCGGCGTCTCCCTGCCGAATGTCGACCAGATCATCAACAGCTACTTCGCTTCCGAGCTGTCTCACGGCGCGCAGACGTCGATGCAGTTCGCCAACCGGATTATGCTGATCCCGATCGGCATCTTTGCGCAAGCCATGGGGATCGCAATCCTGCCGACGATGTCCGCGCAGGCGGCTGCGGGCAATCGCAAGGCGTTGCGGGCGACCCTCAACAACGCTTTGCGCACGATCCTTTTCCTGACCGTGCCGGCTTCCGCTCTGTTTTGTGTGCTTTCCGTACCGGTAGTCATGCTGCTGTTCCAGCACGGCAAGTTCGATGTGAGCGCGACGGAAGTGACGGCGACGGCGTTGCGGTATTACTCGATCGGCATCTTCGCCTGGTCCGCTCAAGCCGTTCTGACGCGCGCGTTCTACTCCATCCAGGATTCGCGTACGCCCGTGATTTCTGGGACGATCAACACCCTTGTCTTTATCGCGCTGAACTGGATGGTTATCCAGTTTCATGGCGGGGTCGCCGGATTGGCGTTGGCGACGAGTTTTGTGGCGACCGTGCACATGATTGTGCTGCTGATCGTGCTGTCCAAACGGCTGCACGGGCTGGGGCGGCGCGAACTGATCCTGAGCGTCTCGCGCACGCTGGCGGCGACGGCCGCGCTGCTGGTGACGGCGTGGGGATTGCGAATGGCGCTCGATGGCTTGTTCACAATTGTTCTTGTCCCGACGACTGTGTATTCGGCCACTGTCCTCGCCGTCGCTGGCGGCGCGGGGCTGGCGGCGTTTATTGTTGTGGCGCGGCTGCTGAAAATGCCGGAGCTGCAAGCGGGCATTGATATGGTAAAACGGCGCAAACGAGGGTAAAACAGAGTCATGGACCTTTTCGAGCGATTTAACAGCAAATTTGGGACCTGGTACGAGAATCTCTTCGGCGGAGACGCCGGCGGCCTTCGTCCCAAGGACGTCCTGCGCAAGATCATCGCCGCGATGGAGGAGAACCGCAAGGAAGGCCTCGACAGCAAAGTCTACGTCCCCAATAAGTTTATCCTGGAACTGGCCGTGGACGACTCCGAGGAGCGCGATTATCTTCTTTCGTTTCTGGATGAAGAGGAATTGGTCAGTGTTCTCCAGCGGTTCATGGCGCAGAACAGCTACCACGCGCGCGGCCCTCTGGACTTCACCATCCGCGAGATTCCCGCAGCGGAGCGCGAGCCGCGCCAGGAAAAAGTTCGCGTGAAGGTGCGTTTCGAAAAAGGCGATACAGCCCCCGTCGCTGCGGTCGCTCCCGTGTCCCGCGAGCCAGACTACGATCTGCCGACCGTCGCCGCTGTTTATGAGGACGACGAAGAAGGCACCGTGCCCGCCGTGGCGTGGGCCTCGCTGGCCGTGACCGACCCCGCCGGCCGCAAGCACCTGTTCAGCCTCACCAAACCCGTCACCACGATCGGACGCTCGCGCAACGCGGCCAATGATTTGGTGCTGAGCGATGACGGTCTGGTCTCCAAGGCGCACGCGCGTATCGAAAGAGAGCGGGATGGACGGTTTACGCTTTACGACCTCGCGAGCACCAACGGCGTAACGGTGAACGGCGCGCGGATGGTGGACAACCGCGCGCTGGCGCCCAGCGATGAGATCGTGATCGGAACGACGAAGCTGATCTTCCAGCAGGCGTCCCCCGCGCAGACCGCTTCTCCCGCTCCGCGAACGCCCGCCGCCGCCGCCAGACCGGCCGCCGCGCCGGCGGCGAAGCCCGTGGATGGGCCACGCCGGGCAAAGCTGGTCGCCGCGAACGGCGTCGAGCATCTTTTGGCGTCGGAGACGCTGATCGGCCGCGCCGTGACGGCGGACCTGATGATCGACGATCCTTCAGTCGCCACCCGCCACGCGCGCATCGTTTCTCCAGACCCCAGCACCTACTATCTGGAGGATCTGGAGAGCGCCC
>NZ_JBDSQY010000230.1:0-24623 GCF_039929585.1 Capsulimonas sp. | reverse complement strand
GCGGCATTAAAGTCTCAGACGCGCAAATGGCCGATTTGAACATCAGCGGCAGTCAATTTCATCCCGATTGGAACTATCGGATCAGCCCCAACTCAGAAGAAGCGGTTATTTTTGAATAGGTCCTTAGCACCACCGCAAAACAGAAAGCGAACAGGAAAAGGATAACGAGTGGTATTTACAAAGCGCACTTGCCCACGCACTACTTCACGTTCAAAACCCAACCCAAATAGGAAGGAGTCAACATATTTTATTTGCAATTGGTAACTTCGTGTCCCTCGGTGGTTCGAGACACAAGAAGCGTCAGTATCATCATCAGCCTCTAGCCATGCTTGAGAAATAATTTCCCGCACTCCATTTATGAGTTCGGTATCTTCCAATAAAGGATTGATATATATTCCAAAGGATGGGATCTCAAGATTTGGCGTAGGCGCCTCAGTAGTTGCAAATCCTATTTCCGAAGGTTCGTTTGAGTAAATATCATCGGCCGCAAATCCATCAATAAAGTCATCGTCCAAGCGCGTGGCCTCCTGCTGTTGTATCTTCCATTATTATACCCGCTACAGATAATAATGTCAATATATTAAGTGGTACTTATTTTGCTAAACTCGCAAAACGCCTCAAAACCCATGCGTCTTCCCATACGCCTCATCCCGTCGCACACTTTCGCGCTTCGGCGTCTTCTCGATCTCGTCGATGTCCATAGACCCGAATGTGTCTTGCAGGCGTGTCATCGGGTCGAGGATGGCGACGGTCAGCCAGGGGAGCCAGACGGGGACGCCGTGGCCGCGTGGGGGTGGGAGGTTGAGGGCTTCGGTGAGGAGGCCGGGTTGGGCGTAGTGGAGGGAGCCGTCCCAGTCGGTCATTTGTTTGGTGTTGTGGAGGAGCATGCGGGCGAGGTCGCGGAAGTGGGGTTCACCGGTGAGGAATGAGAGGCGGTAGTAGTAATAGGGGGCGGCAGCCATGTAGTTGTCGGCGCCGGAGTGGCCGGCGGCGATGAGGCTGAGGCCGTAGGTCGTGCGGTTTTGGGGGTAGAGGGCTTTGGGGTCGCCTTCCGGGATGGGGATGTTCCAGCAGTAGACCCAGGTCTCGCTGTACCAGGCCGCCTGCGACGCCGCGGCGAGCCATTTGCGGTCGTGGGTGAGGTCGTAGAGCGATAGGAAGGCGGCGAGGGCCTGCATGCCGCCCTCTTTGTCCATCACATTCGGGTTGTCGGGCGTGCCGCCGACGTAGGCGTAGGCCAGATGCACGGAGTTCCAGGAGAACTCGCCAGCCTTGAGGGCGGCTTGCTTGTATTTGTCGTCGCGGGTGGCGCGGAAGAGATCGGCGAGGAAGGCGATGGGCTGGTCGGTCGTGTCGGTGGCGGGATTGACGGCGTGGCTGGTGAAGTCGTACTCGCGCGCCCAGGAGCCGTCGGGGTTCTGCGCCTGCGTCAGCCAGTCGCCGTAGGCGCGGCAGAAAGCCAGCCACTCTGGGTGATCCTGACCATGCGCGTGCGCGACGCTCCAGGCGCGAAGCGCGCCGTCCAGGCCATCGGACGCCACGCGCAGAAACGTGTGGTAGTCGCGCCACGTAACGGCGCCGCCGGGATGATTGTCGTACCACGTCCTTGGAATGCCCGCCGGCGAAAGCGAGTTCTTCGCCCAGAAGTCCACCACCTGAGTGGCGCGCGCAATGGCGTCGGCGTCGTTTGTCTCGAAGCCGTAGCGCAGGAGAAGCGCGGCGCTGGGGAGCGCCTGTCCCACGAAACCCATCTGGCTGCTGGTGTCCGAGACCTTGCCGTCCGGGACTGTCGCCGCGAATGGAACGGTCACGACGCCGTCGTAAGGCTGCGTAACCGCCGACAGCAGCTCCATGCCGTCTTTGTAACACTTTTTAAGGTCGACTTTGATCGTCGGCGGTTTGTACAGATCGTAGACCGTACGCCACGTCCGCCGCACGGCGGCGGGGAAGTCCGGCGTGCTCCCAACCTGAATGAGCAGACGATACCGATGCGCCACACCCACGGCGACGGGATGGCTCCGGTACGCCCAGCGCCTGCCATCCACCGCCGGGCCGGCGATGTAACTGCGTTCGCTTTCCATGCCGGGAAACACAAACTCGGGCGACGGCCGGACCATGTTCTGAACGCCCAGCGCCCCGAACTGCATCCGCGCGTCGATGATCCGGCTCAGGCCATTCTCGCCGGCGAACGTTGTCGGAACGCCGTCTAGGTGCGCCACGGCCAGCGTCACGCCGCTGCGACGGTCGCGCGTCATCACGAGTGGCAGCGGCAGGCGATCTTCGCGGAACAGATACTCGCTGTCGCCCCGGTTCCCTGCCAGCGCCCCCTTCGGAACATGCGCGTTGTCCTTGTACCAGACGCCCGGCGCAAACACATCCTCATCCGCCAGCGCCGTCGGGTCCGACGGCGACAGGCTAAACCGCGAATTGAACCCCTTGTCCTCCGCGCCCGGCGTCGCGATCTCCACGCGCCGCGTCATCGTAAACGCGCCCTGCCCCGCCAGCGCGTGATAGGTATCGGACACCTGGAACTGCGTCCCCGCCGCCGTCCCCGTCACTCCCTTGCAAACCAAATCCCCGCCACTCGCCGTCACCACCCCATAACTGCCCGAGCTCCAGGTCTCCGCCCCATCGCTCCCCACACGGCCAATCGCCACTGGCGACAGCTGCGAAAACACGGCGCGCCCAGCCAGCGTGACACGCACGCCGTATCCCCCGCCCGCCAACGGAAACACTCCCAAACTCGCCGCGTCGCTTTTCAAGCCGCCCACAGGCTGCGAAGCGGCGGACACGGGAATGCCAGCGCCAAACATCAAGATGGCGAAAGCCAAAAAAGGAAAATGCATGCGCGCGATGTATCCAATCTTCATCGCACCATGGTACTCGATTCCCGCCGCGTTACGTGCGAACGAGAACGACGTTTTACAATCGCAGGACTTTCGCTTCTGCGTATCCAGATCAACGCTGCCTAACCCCCCGGCGCTTTAGCGCGCTTCCCCCCTTCCCTGCAAGCTGCTTCGCAGTGGGAAGTGGGTGCTGATAACTTGGGACGACATGGCTCTTGACATTGGGTATCGGCCCCTGCTCCCCAGGATGGGGACGGGGGCCGAAACCTCACGCCAAGAGCCATGTCGTCAGTAATTACTAGCTCCCACTTCCCACCGCGAAGCGGCTCGCAGGGAAGGGGAAAATCGAGCTTTAGCTCGATGGGGGGGTAGGCAGCGTTGATCTAGCGTACGCAAACACGTACTGCGCTCATCGCTCCCAGGCATTATGGAGTCGGGACGATAAGCGACGCGCCGGCGATTGTATCCCGTGCGCGCGCCCTAGCGGTTTCCCAGGCGGCGCCCGCCGACTCCAATCCCATTTGCTGGCTGGCGGCCAGATCGCGCTGGCGCTGATCTGCGGCGGCGAGCTGGGCGGCTTTGGCCTTTGCCTTAGCCTGCGTCGCGGCGAGGGCGGCGTCGCGGATGGCGATTTCTTCGAGGCGCTTGGCCTTGCGGGCGGCGAGCACGGTCTGGTAGTGCGCTTCGAAGGGTGACAGGTCAGACGGCGCGGCGGTGCGGACGAACAGGGCGCGGGCCTGGATGAGATTGGCGCGCTGGCGCCAGTTGCCGAAGCGGGACGTCTGACAGCGGCGCATCAGGGCGTCGCTGAACGCGCCGGATGGCCAGAGGGCAGGATCATCATATTCGCTGGCAGTGTGCGCGGCGTTGGCGGCGTCGGCGACGTACTCCAGAGAGTGACGCGGGTTGTTGGTCCAGAGCGCAAAGACCAGCGCCTGATCGTAAGGACTGCCGCCGGCAAGGTCCGCAAGTGTGACGCCTGAGCGGCCCTTCGGGCGGAACGGCAGGCCGTCCAGACGACGGTGCATCAGCGCCTGGACGATGTTACTCGCGTACTCCACTTCCAGCGAAGCGATGTCCGGCTGACGCCCCGCGCGAGCCATCGTCGTCACCCAGTGCGTCGCGAGCGCCGGATCGTATTTGGAGACCTGCACTGTTCCCCGGAACGCAACACGCATCTGCTCCGGCGTCGCCATGGGCTTGCCGTAAACGATCAGATTATTGGCGTCCACATCTAAACCATTCGCCACAAAAGTCTTCTGCCAGATCTTACGCTTGCCGGTCGCAAGCAGTCGCCGCTTCACATAAACCAGAGCGTGCGCCAGGCTCCCCGATCGCGCCGACCACTGCATCAGCCCCCACGAAAGTATCCCACGATCGTACAGATTGACCGAGTCGAACCCGCCTTCCAAAGACTGTGTGATGTCCAGCACGAACAGCTCCGGCGTGTCCACATCCTTCTTCGTGATGGCGCGCGTGAAATGCGCGTAAAGCCCCTCTTCCAAATTGAGCTTGCGCAAATAAAGCGCCTGCGCCGGATCGGTATCGGTCGGCAGATGATACGCCTGCACGCTGACAGGCGAAAGATTAATCCCTCCGCCCTGCCACGTATAACGCGGCGGAGCAGGAGGCGCGGCGTGGCGCGCGCGCCGATGATGACGCGCCTGCGACGGCGCGGCGATACAGAGCAGTAAGACGACAATTAAAAATGGCAAACGTGATTTCATAAGTTCGATAGATCGTTTTTCGTTCGGTTTCAGCCCCAACATGTTACCCAGTCTGACCCGCTCATTAATCCATCTTCCCACAAATCCATACGCCATTTGCCGTGCGAATCGCTCCGCTTGCTTGACCCTAAATGCTCTCTTATGGTACACTCCATGCAGAACAAATGTTTTTATCGAACGGGCGCAGCTATGTGGCCCGTTTTCTTTTGCGTGAGGTATCCATGGCCGACTGCATTCGAATTCAAGGGGCGCGTCAGAACAATCTGAAGGACGTTTCCCTCGATATTCCTCGGGACAAACTCGTTGTTATCACCGGCCTCTCAGGATCGGGAAAATCTTCGCTGGCGTTCGATACGATCTATGCCGAAGGGCAGCGGCGCTATGTGGAATCACTGTCGGCGTACGCCCGGCAGTTCCTCGGACAGATGGACAAGCCCGATGTCGATCACATCGAAGGACTGTCCCCCGCCGTCTCCATCGACCAGAAATCGACGTCGAAAAACCCGCGTTCGACTGTCGGCACCGTCACCGAGATTTACGACTACCTGCGCCTGCTCTTCGCCCGGGTCGGCATCCCGCACGATCCCGTCACCGGAAAGCCGCTGACCAAGCAGACCGTCGAACAGATGGTGGACCGTGCTTTGGAGCTGGACGAAGGGACGCGCGTCCAAATCATGGCGCCGGTCATTCGCGGGCGCAAGGGCGAATACAAGAAAGAGATCGACGAGATCCGCACCGAAGGCTTTAATCGCGTGCGTATCGATGGGACGATCTACGATCTTTCGACGGATGAAGTCCCAGCGCTGGAGCGGTACAAACAGCACACGATCGAGATCGTCATCGACCGTCTGGTGATCAAGAAGCCGGGCCTGGAAAAGCGTCTCGCGGACTCATTCGAAACGGCGGCCAAGTGGGGCAAGGGGCAGGTCGTGCTCGACGTCATCGGCGGCGAGGCGATCGAGTTCGCCGAGAACTTCGAGGCCACGGATTCGACCTTTAATTTTGAAGACATCGAGCCGCGCCTGTTCTCGTTCAACTCTCCCTACGGCGCCTGTCCGGACTGCCACGGCTTGGGCGTCAAGACCGAATTCGACGCCGACCTCATCATTCCCGATTGGTCCAAGAGCATCGACGGCGGCGCCATCGCGCCCTATGTCAACGCCACTGGCGGACAGAACGAATGGGCGCAGGGCCTGTTTCACGGAGTCGCCGAGCGGTTCGGGTTTCAGAACGACACGCCGCTCAACACGCTGACCGAAGAACAGAAGCAGGCGCTCCTGCACGGCGTCACCGGCAGCGTCACCGTCACATTCAAGAACCGCTGGGGCAAGAACCGGCAGTTCACGTCGGACTATTCGGGCGTCATCGGCATGCTGCAAAAGCGCCTGAGCGAGACAGAATCCGATGGCGTCAAGGAATGGCTTGGCCAGTTCCAGGCGGATAAGCCCTGCCCCGCCTGCCGTGGCCGGCGCCTCAAGCCCGAAGCCCTCGCCGTTCTCATGGGCAAGTGTGATATCAGCGAAATCTGCGCCCTCAGTATCGCCAAGGCGCACCAGTGGTTCACCGATCTGAAGCTCTCCGACCGGCAAATGATCATCGCGCGCCAGATCGTCAAAGAGATCAACACACGCCTGGGATTCTTGCTCAACGTCGGCCTCGGATATCTGACGCTAGATCGCGCCGCCGCCACCCTCGCCGGCGGCGAGGCGCAGCGCATTCGATTGGCGTCGCAGATCGGTTCGGGGCTGACTGGCGTTCTCTATATCTTAGATGAGCCCAGCATCGGTCTGCACCAGCGCGACAACACCAAGCTGATTGAGACTCTCTTCCATCTGAGATCGCTCGGCAACACGATCATCGTCGTCGAACACGACGAGGAAACGATGATGAGCGCGGACTGGATCATCGACGTCGGCCCCGGTGCCGGCGAGCACGGCGGCCAGATCATCGCGCAGGGAACACCTAAGCAGATCGTCGCGAACAACAAGAGCGTCACCGGCCGTTATCTGGCCGGCAAGGATAAGATCGATATCCCGAAGGAGCGCCGCAAGCCGACGGATAAGTTCCTGGAGATCAAGAACGCGCACGGCCATAACCTGCAAAATGTGGACGTCAAAATCCCACTGGGATGCTTTGTCTGCGTGACCGGCGTTTCGGGGTCGGGCAAATCGACACTGATCCAAGAGACGCTCTTCCCGCGCCTGCAAACAACGATCAATCGCACCCGTCACGTCTGGGAGCCGCACGACGCCATTCTTGGCATCGAAAACCTGGACAAGATCGTGGACATCGACCAATCGCCCATCGGACGCACCCCGCGCTCGAATCCGGCGACGTACACCGGCGTCTTCGACTTGATCCGTGAGCTGTTCGCCAAAACGCCCGACGCCCGCATGCGCGGCTATAAGGGCGGACGCTTCTCCTTCAACGTCAAGGGCGGACGCTGCGAAGCCTGCAAGGGCGACGGCATCATCAAGATCGAGATGCATTTCTTACCCGACGTCTACGTCCCCTGCGAAGTCTGCCATGGCAAGCGTTATAATCGCGAGACTCTGGAAGTGAAGTACAAAGGCAAATCGATCTCGGACGTTTTAGAAATGACCGTCGGCCAGGCTGTCGTCTTCTTCGACGCCGTGCCCACCATCACTCGCAAGCTGCGCACGATCCACGATGTCGGCCTCGATTATATTCGGATGGGCCAGCCCGCCACCCAGCTCTCCGGCGGCGAGGCCCAGCGCGTCAAACTCGCTTCCGAACTCGCCAAGCGCGCCACCGGCAAGACGATGTATATTCTGGACGAGCCGACGACGGGGCTGCACTTCGCCGACACCAAAAAGCTGCTGGAAGTCCTCCAGCGGCTCACCGATACAGGAAATACGGTATTGGTGATCGAACATAACCTGGATGTGGTCAAAACCGCAGACTGGGTCATTGATATGGGGCCTGAAGGCGGGGACGGCGGCGGCAAAGTCGTCGCCGAGGGAACACCGGAACAGGTCGCGGAAATCGTGGGCTCGCACACCGGGCTCTACCTCAAGAAGGTCCTCAACGGCGAAAGCCTGGCGATGGCTTACAAACCGGCGTAAGCGATCCGCTCGCCCCCGCGCCGATGGCGACGGAACCTAACGCGCAGGGGCAAGCGTAGACTGAGTATTCGCAAGGCACGTCTTTCTCTTCGGATGGGACGCTGATCGGAGCTCGTCGACGCCATGAACACCGTCACAGAAAAACAGAAACTGGAGACTCCAAGTT
The DNA here is from genome assembly GCF_039929585.1 of Capsulimonas sp. Classification (NCBI taxonomy): domain Bacteria; kingdom Bacillati; phylum Armatimonadota; class Armatimonadia; order Capsulimonadales; family Capsulimonadaceae; genus Capsulimonas; species Capsulimonas sp. Next base: position 16,798 of record NZ_JBDSQY010000230.1, on the reverse strand, counting down.
TTCCGGATAGTATCGCCGGCGCGGCGCCGGACGACTCGGAAGAGCAGTCTCGCCCTGGGATAAGGCTGCTCTTTCTCAACCTTCTGCTCCTGGGCTCCATTTTCTTCGCTGACGTTTATCAGGATGAACACTACCACGTCAGCGTCCTCTACAACGTCTGCATCGCGCTGACGCTGTGGTCATGGCGACCGCGCTGGACCATGATCGTGACAATCGCCGCCATGGCGATGCGCGTGATCTCCCACCTCAATGATATTCAATTAGGCACCGACGACACTTATGGTTTTAACTTATTCGTCGGCCTTTTCGTCCAAGCGCTGACGGGCGGACTGATCTGGCGGCAAATCGTCGTGCAGCAGCGCCTGGAAGCGCACCTTTTGCTTGCCGGGCAACTGGAGAAGGACAAGCGGCGGCAGGAAGCCGCGCTTCTGGAAGCCGAGCGCCGAACGCGCTTTAATCTGGAGCATGCCGAGGAACAAACGCGGCGGCACACCACCGAACTCGCCGGAGCGCTCTCGGAAGCGCAGAACGCCATGCGGCAGGCGCAGGAAGCCATGCAGAGCGAACGCGCCGCGCGCCTGCGCGAAGCCGAAGCGCGAGAGCGGGAAATCAAGGCGTTCCGCGATCTGGAGCGCGTTAAGAACCTTTCGGTCGCTCTGCACCACGCCGTGCTCCCCGAAGTCCCCAGCGAGATCGCAAATGGACGCGTACATTTGGGAGCGCGCTACGCGCCCGCCGAGCGCGACAGCCATATCGGCGGCGACTTCTACGATGTCCTGCCGATCGGCGATGGCTCCCGGTACTTCGGGCTGGCGATTGGAGATGTCGCCGGTCACGGCGTGGAGGCGGCGGCGCAGACGGCCCTGGTCACGACGACCCTGCGCGCTTACGCCCTGGAAGGCGCGGATTCCCCGGCGGAAGTGATGTCACGAGTGGCGCGCGCCATTGACGCCCAGCTCGACTCGTTTGTTTCCCTCTTTTTCGGCGTTCTCGATACGGAAACGGGGCGGCTGGTCTACTGCAACGCCGGCCACGAGCCGCCGATCATTCTGACGGCCGACAACCCGGACCATCCCCTGGCGCTGCAATCGACGGGCGTCATTCTGGGCGTCGGCATCATGGATTTCGAAGAAAGTCAGTACTTTTTGAACCCCGGCGACGCCATCGTCATGCTGACGGACGGGCTGACGGAAGCTCGCGCCGAAAGTGGTCTTTTGCTGGGATGGGAAGGCGTCGCCGCCATGGCCGCGAACCGATATCAGCAGACGCTCGATATGCAGAGCCTAGCCGATACGATCCTGCGCGATGTGCGCGAGTTCGCCACGCGAGTTCGCCTTTCCGACGATGTGGCGCTGCTCATCGCCCGGTTTGTTTGACGCCAATGAAGAACAGCAAAATGATGAGAAAGATCGTCGGAGCCATCCTGTGCGCAGTCTGTCCCTACTTGATTTCATTCGTAGTGATGTGCGCCGTCAGGTATCTCATTGATCCAGCAGAAACCCTGCGTGAAGTCAATAACCCTGATGTAGAACGTGAGAGTTTCTGGAATCCGGTGAGCGTTATCGCTATCCAGGCCCTGATCTACTCCATAGCCTTCTGGCCAGTATTCCTGGCGCTCTTATGGTCCGCGCAATTATTGAACCGGCGCGGCCGAGTTTCAACGCAGGTAGTCGCGTTCGGCGTGTCACTCTTAATTGGCGTCACACTGATGCGATGGAACATTCCGTTTTCAGCATTCTTATGGGGTGGACACGATGGCGAGGGAGCAATGGCGCTCGGCCGGGTACTTTACATCTTCGGTATCATCACAGACTCGCTGGCGCTACTGGTGACTTGCATCGTAGGAGGTCAGATGTTTGCAGGCTTGAAGAATCGACGCGTTCGTTTGGAGGCTCCATCGGTTGTGGTTTCCCAGAATTAGGAACGCGATTTTTGGAAGTCTCGCAGAGCGTCCGCAGCCGCGCTGAGCGGCCCCTGAGAATCCGGCGAGGCGTCTCGGACTTTTTCTTCCAGCGCCGCCAGCACTTCTTCGGGATTGGTGGCGGCAGCCATGGCCTCGGCTTCCGGGTCGTGACGGTCCCGAACGCTGGGAATATCGCGGCGCAGCTCCTCCACTAAAGCAATAAGTTTAGCGATCTTCTGCTCGGCAAGCAGGTTCACCTGCAAATCCAGCTGAGCGCGGCTTTCGGCAAGTTTGCTCTGACGGTTCTGCGCGATCAGAATGACGATCGCCATGAGCAGCCCGCCCAGACTGATTGTTCCCTGCATCCAGTAAAACGGAGGTGTGTCGATACGCACCCAGTGCTCGCGCGGCGCGAGTTCATTGTAAGCGATCCAGGTGACGATCACGCTGAGCACGAGATACAGAAAAATTGGACGTCCGAGAGTAGACACCACACGCTCCACCGAGCGCTGGTGCCAATCGACCCGCTCTTCCGCCTTATGGTGTATGGCGGCGATGATTTCCGTCGTCTCCGCAACTGGGTCGATTTCAGTACTCATAAATCCCTCACTTCGGCTTGCTGGGGATTTTCACCAAATCGACCAGCGTGTCCCGCATATTGGGATCCGATTCGATCACTTTTTCAATCTGCTCGACCAGTTGATCGGGGCGAACGGCAGCCTCCATCAGCGCCAGCTCTGGATCGGTCATTTTAATGCCGAGATGATTTTGGATCGTCTCCAGCATCATGATCATCTTCGTATTTTCCTGCTCGGACAGCAGATTGATTTGCAGATCCAGGTGATTGCGCCGATCCGCCATATGTCCCTGACGGTTCTGGCTGATCAGGATAAAGGTCGAGAGGAAGATCGCTTCCAGCGATACGACCAGTGTCAGTAGCTGAAACGGATAGGGATCGAAATGCAGCTTTTTGCCGTCCCATGGTCCGATATTGATCACGATCCAAAACCCAAACCAGATCAAATGAACCCAGACAAAGCTCATGCTGCCGCAGAACGCCGTAATCACGTCCACAATGCGGTCGGTTTTCGACCGTTTCGCCATCGCCAACTGATCGATCTTCGCCACCAGCTCGATGTTACGCTTCGTCAGATCGTCCGCGTAAGCAGCTTCCGCGAGTTTGTCCTTGGCTTCTGAATTCGCCCGCTCCTCGGATGACATCGAACCGTTTTTTGAATTGCTACCCGCCATATCCCGTTCCCTTCCCACTCCTTAGATTGCTCCACCGCCGTCCTAAGCTGAAACTTCAGCGACATTGCGTTGACCTGCCAACCTCTGGAAATGTTTCCCAAAGATTTTTTAGTATCTACCCGCTCGCCTGCCCGCCAAAACGAACAGCGCCCGCCGATTTCATCGACGGGCGCTGGGATTACAAGAGAAAAGCAGACGCGCCTATGGTTTGAAGACGAACTTGTCGATGACTTTGCCGCTTGGGGTAATTACGGTCCCACTGACCTGAGTTCCGTTGACCTCACAGCGGATGATGTGGTAATCACTCACATACACATCGCCCGGAATGGCGAGAGCGGCGTTGTCGGCCTGATACAGCGGAGCGCCCCCGCCGCCGGTTACAAGATAATTCACTCCATCCCGCTTGGTCCGATAGTAAAGGTGGTCGTGTCCGCAAAAGACGGCCCGTGGCCGATACTTTACGAACAGCGGGTGGACATTACGCTGGGCCATACCCGTGGGGCCATGCGGTCCGACGGAAAACGGGGATTCGTGGAACAGCACGAAGGTATTCACGGCCGTCTTTTGCCCCTTTTTCAATTCTCTTTCGAGCCATTGGTATTGATCACTGCCGATCGCATAGTCTTGAAACTCGTCCAAAACGATGAAGTGGTTTTTGTGGCGCGTAAAGGCGTAATAGTATTTGTTGCCGCCCGGCTCGAACGGCTCGGTCACATAGTTTTGATAGTACGGGCCGGCGTCATGGTTCCCGCGCGACGGATAGTAGGCGATATGCGCGTCGCGCAGAGGCTTGGTGATCTCGGAAAACTCCGTCCATTGCCGGGGATTGCCGCCATCGGACACCAGGTCTCCGCTTTGCAGCACGAACTCCGGTTTCTGGGCGACGATCAAGTCGATGATGGTCCGATGCACATCGGGATTGCTGCGCGTATCGCCGTAGGCGACAAACGTATAACGCGGATTGACGGCGCTGGCGGCTTTGATAGGCTTTTTGACGGCGGGAATGGGCTTCTTTGCCGCGTTGACGCTTCCCGCGCCGGCCAGAACACAGGCCAGAATGAGCGCCGATTTCCATAGGGGTTGAGTGAGCACGAACATTTCTCCTTCGGCGACAGCGCACTTTTTTGTCGGATGCGCCGCCAAATTATAGCCCGCCAGGCGCGATCGCCGCAAGCGCGCAGGCGTCAATACGTTTAAAAAGCAAATGCGCAGGGGTAGAAGCAAATCAAGTTCGAAACATCTTAGCTACTACACGGAGGTTCAAAGCACATGAGCGTTAATCAGGGAGATACAGGATCGAACGGTTCGAGCTGGGGTCCGGCGGTCATCGCCGTCGTCGTGATCGCAGTTATTGTGATCGGGTTCCTCGTTTATAACAACAACCAGGCGGTGACAGCGCCAGCGAGCGTAAATGTCACGACGACGCCCAGTGCGCCGAGCGCGCCTTCGACCGTTGCTGTCCCAGTTCCGGTTGCGGTCCCTGGGCCAGCAGGAGCCCCTGGCCCGGCCGGCGCCGCGGGCGCTCCCGGAGCGCCTGGCGCCCCTGGCGCTCCCGGCCCGAGCGGACCCGCCAGCAGCACCCCGACGAGCAGCGATCCGGCGCCGGCGCCCGGCGGATAGTCGCGCCCACCATGTCCTAAGCGCAAAAACGCCCGTCCTCCCAGCAGCGCTGGAAAGGGCGGGCGTTTTTGTGTCTCCAGAGCGAGTAAGCGTCTGAAATGCAACCATCCTCAGGCGCTCTGAGGTAAAATCACCTTACCAACAAATTTTGACGAATATTTATGAGGAGACGCGATGAGTTCACAACAGACGGACACCAGCACAAGTAACGCAAACTGGGGCACCCTGGTGATTTTGGTATGGGTGGTGCTCGGAGGCTTTCTCGTCGGCTTCCTGATCAAGAACGGCGAACTGGACTCCAATACCAGTGGCGTCACCTACAGCGCGCCAGGAGCGCCGTCAGCGGAGCCCGCTCCGGCCGTCACGGCCCCCGAGACAAAGATCGAGACTACACCCCCGGCTACTCCTATCGCTCCCACCCCGGCTCCGTCCACCACGATGTAAGACCAGAATGCGGCGGACAGAAAAATGGCCGGACGATTGTAAAATCGTCCGGCCATTCTTTGTCCAATTCTAAGGATGTATTTCTAACGTCCGAACGCCGCCGCCAATTCCAGAGCGCCGCGATCGACGATCGGCGTAAGCTCGGCGTCCAAGCTGGCGTCGTCATCGTCGATTTGATGAGCCTTTGCGAGTGTCCAATACTCAACGTGCTCTACGATTTCGCCCGGCTCCACCAGGGTCAACGGCCCAAGCGTTTCGAGCTCCTGGAACGGGCCGTCGGTGTAGGTCTCGTAGTTGCAGCCCCAGTCTGGGAGTACGCTCGGACCGCGTGGATCGACATCGATACTCGCGACGAAGACTTGCTCGGAAGTAACATGGGCGGCCCAGCCCAGCGTATTGTAGACGCCGACCTTTTGCGGGTTCTTCTCCGCCGCCGACTGGGCGAGAGTGACGTACTTTTTGCCCCAGCGCCAGCGCGGGTCGGACTGGTCCGTGAACTTCCACAAGACCTGAGTGCGCGCGGGCAGCAAGTAATCGTCGTGCGAGACGAACTCCTCCTGCGGCAGCACGACATAGCCGCCGTTGGCGACGATGTTAAGCGACCAGGCGGACACAGTTACGGGCCAGATGTTGTGATTGGTCAGGCGATGCACGACCTTGACCGCGCTTCCTTCCCCCGCCAGCGTCAGGAAGATCTCCTTGCGGAAGCCAGAAACTTTTTCGATTGGGTTGGCGAGATAAAGAGTATCGCCCCTCATCTCCACGGTCTCGACTGGGCCGTTGTCCGGCTCGTAGCAGCGCGGGTTCGCCTCAGGCGCGATCCAGAATCGATGCCCGCCGTAGGGAACGAACTTCTCACTGCCCGCGCCGCCGCTGTCTTCCCCGATCACATGGAACGCGTTGGGACCATCGACAAAGCCATAGCGCAGGATGCGCGGCCCGACTTCCGTGGTGACCACGACCTCGGTCGTTCCGTTGCTCAGGCGAACGCTGTTCTTCCAGCCTTCAAAATCAATTCGCTCCATCACTTTGGTTCGCGGCGCTCGGCGCGCCGCAGGCTCCTTTTGAAATATTATAGACTGTCTCAACTCGTCGTCAAATGGTCCGGCAAAACAACGATCCCCGGCAGCAATTCCCCAAAGCCGGATTTAAAGGCCACCACCGAGCCGATTTCGAAGTGCTCCTTGCGCACATAGGCAAGCGTCAGAGCGCGCCCGCCGTGACGCGGGGAGAGAGCGGCGCTGGTGATCCGGCCGATCTCACGCTCACCCGTTTCCTCATACAACGCGTCGCCGGCGGCTGGACGCGCATCTTCGCCGAAGAGCACGGAGCGCAGCGCCTTATTCGTATGTCCACGGGCGTGGATGCGCGCAACGATCTCCTGGCCGACGTAGCAGCCTTTGGAGTACGAGACGGCGTCACGCATCTCCGTCTCAGGCAGCAATACGCTCGGTTCCAGCTCCGCGCCCCACGCCGGAACGGCGGCCTCAACACGCAGCATTTCCAGCGCCTGCTCACCGATGGGAACAACGCCAGCCTTGGTCAAATTTTCCCAGGCCGTCACCGCAATCTCACGCGGCAGCCAGAGATCGTACGCGGGAACATCGCCCAGCGAGCGGCGCACGGCCAGTGCGACACCATCTCCCAGGCTCAGCTCCACATGGCCTAGCTCGGGCAGCCCCTCCAGCGTCGTCACGGAATAGACATTTTCGATCGCGGCGCGCGCACCGGCCCCAATCACGGAAAGAACGACCCATTGGTCGGTGACGTCCTCAACAATCGCTTTCTCCATGATCAGATACTTATCCAGGAGCTGGAGCGCGACGGCGGCGCAGCGGGGATCGGCGTCGATTAAGACGGCGTCTTCCGTCACATGGAGATAAAGGTCGGCCAGGATGTGACCGGTGCTGTCCAGGAGCGCGGCGTGCGCCCCTTGTCCAGGGGTAAGCGAAACGATATCCTGCGTCACCATGCCCTGCAAAAACGTAAGGCGGTCACGACCGCGTACACGCAGCACGGAGCGCCAGGAGCGGTCGACCAGGCCCGCGCCGCCGTCATGCGTCGCGGCGTCATATTCCGCCCAGGCGCCCGCCGGATCGTAAAACGCGGGAAGCTCCCATTCGCCGCCGACGGCGGGAACGAGAACGAGTTTCGTATTCGTGAAGGAAAACCGTTGCTGGAAGCTCAAAAGGGGTGAGTGGTTCATGGAGACCTCGCGGCGGCCGATCGCCAGCGTCACCTGCCATTCTACCTATGGCCCATTTCGTTTGTCAACGCGCCGCCAATCCACACAGTTTTGCGGCCGCTTCGTTGACAGAGAATTCGTAGTGGCTTATAATAGACCGTAAGGACGCAATCAAAATTTTGACAGGAAAGAAATGAGCCTTATGATAGTCAAGTCTCCGGTCTTTCTGCTTGCGGCGGCGCTGATCACCGGCGCCGCGCCCGCGATGGCGGCCGCGCCGACGCCCCCGGCGAAAGTCCCGCCGATCGTTCAGAAGTATGTGGACGCCGTTGGAAACGCCAAGGCGATTTCCCTGACGGTCTCGATGGCGAGCACCGGCGCGCTGCCATCCGAAAAGTCCCGGTATGCGCTGGCGCAGCCAAACCTTGCGCTCGTCAGCTGCCACCTCGGAAACGGGTCCGAAGCTACACTAGTCTCCGACGGCAAGAATCTCTGGCAGTGGTCCAATAAAAAGTACACGAAGTACGAGGCGCCGCCCAAAACTAGCGATATCCGCCCGGACCTTCACTTCGGTCTCGCCACCACGGTGGCGACGCCGATCTTGTTCAACCCCAAAGCCGTCGCCGCCGTAAACGGTCTCGTGGATATGGGGGCGGAAACGGTGAACGGCGTCGCCACGCACAAGGTCAAGGTCACCGGCGGCGGCGACGCCTATCTGTGGATCGCCACCGATACGGGCTTCCCGGTTCAGGTGACGCTGGCCGACGGCGCCAACAGTTACAAGATCGCCTTCAGCGATTACAAAACAGGGGATAAAGCCGACAAGGACTTCAGTGCGCGGCCGCCCAAGGACGCGACGCTCTTTACTCCGCCGCCCCCGCCTCCCGCGCCGCCGATCCTGCTTCCCGTAGGAACACCCGCGCCGGACTTTACGCTGCAGACGACGGCGGGCAAATCGGTGTCGCTCTCCAGCCTGCGCGGCAAGGTGGTCCTGCTGAACTTCTGGTCTTCGGCCGTAGAACCCAGCACCACTGCGCTCGCCAGCATCCAGAAACTCTACGACAAGTTCCAAGGCAAGGGACTGGCCGTGCTTTCCGTGAACACGCTCGATAAACCCGAGGACCGCGCCGCCTTCCTGAAGTCGCACCCCGAGCTCACCTCGACGTTCCTAATCGATCCTTCCGACACGACGGACTCGGTCGCCGGCGGCAAATACAAAGTCGCCGCCCTGCCGACCATTTATCTGATTAGCAAAGACGGCGCGATTGCCGCGCGCTACATCGGCTTCGACGAGAGTCATCTCCCCGAAGTCATCGCCGATCTCGCCAAGCTCGGCGTGAAGTAGCCTTCTGCGTCAGAGTACGTGCAGACCGTTGACCAGCGACACCAGCATGTCCGCCATCGCGTTCAGATCCGAAATCCGGACGCGCTCGGCGGACGTGTGCGGGTGTTTCTCCGGCGCCCCGACAAAGATCCAGTCGATGGGAAAGCCGCTGCGCTGGATATATCCGCCGTCCGACCCGCCGCTCGATTCAATCTCCCGTTGATATTTCACGCCGCTGACCTCGGCGAGCGCCAGTATTCTTTCCAGATAACGCTGCCGGGGCGTCATGCTGTCGCGCAGCGAGATAGCGACGCCGTCGCCGCAATGCACATGCTTTGTATCCCAGGTGATATCCGAAATGAGCGCCTGATAGATGGCGTATCCCTCATAAAGCCGCCGGGCGCAGACGAGCGCGCCATGCCCCGAATGCTCCTCGCCCGCCGTGAACGCCACCGCAACATTCTCGCAGCGCGTCAGCGTCTGCAGCGCCGCCCACACCCCCGCCCGGTTGTCCAAATACGGCGAGGTGATCTCATCCCCCGACTGCTTCGGCTCCGCGGCGTAGACCCATCGGGTCCCCGGCTCCGCGTTCGCCTTGCCGCCCAGCTTCCACCCGCCCGCCTTGCCGACCCGCAGCTTCCCGCGCGCGTCGCCGCCGGCCATGCGCAGCGCCACGCCGGCCTTGGGCGTCGGACCGCCGATACGGATCAGCTGCCGATCGTACCCGAGCGTAAAGCCGATAGTGTCGATATGCGCGAAGACGGCGACGGTCGGCGCCTTGCCGCGCACGGCGATCACGCTGTCCCCGATCCGCTCCACGCGCACCGACGGCATATTCGTTTCGATCTCCGCGACCAGCCAATCGGCCATCGCGCCTTCGTCGCCGGCGGGACTATCGATTTGCAGCAGTTTCCAAAGCAGATCCAAAATTCAGCCTCACTTCAATTCGCCTCATGGGGATTTCACTTATTGTAACGGAATGCGCGGCGTTTGTCGAGCCTGACGCCGCCCTTGACAAAGACCCGATCCGACAGCCATCATACCCCCATGAGATTCCGCCCCCTCGCCATCTGCGTCGTGCTTCTGATTGGCCTCTCTTCCACTGTGCTTTGCGCCAAAGCAGCCCCGCAAAAGCCTGTCCTCACGCCGCCTCAGCGTATCATTTCCCTGTCCCCAGGCGTGACGGAAATGCTCTTCGCGCTAGGCCTCGGGAAGAAAATTGTGGGCGATACGGTGTACTGCGATTATCCAGAAGCGGCGAAGAAGATCGCGAAGATCGGTGACGTTCGCCCGAATTACGAGAAGATCGTCGCCTTGAAACCCGACATGATTGTAGTGGACGGCGTGGCGGAGAAGAGCGCGGCGGCGCGACTGAAGCAATTACATCAGCCGGTGTTCATCATACTGCCCAGCTCGTTCGCCGCTGTGGAGAACAGCTTGCTGGCGCTGGGACGGGCCACCGGACGCTCGGAGCAGGCGCGCGCCGTGGTGGCGGGAATGGAGCACAAGCGGCGGCAGGCGGCGGCGCTGGCGAAGGCGCACGTGGGACGGCGTCCGCGCGTGTTCTTCGTGGCGACACTGCGTCCGCTGTGGACGGCGGGGCGCGGCACATTCGTCGACGACGTCATCGCCATCGCCGGCGGCGACAACTCCGCAAGCAGTGTGCAGGGGTACGCTGAATACTCCAAGGAACTGCTGGTGAGCAAGCCTCCCGATGTGATCTTCGCAGGCGAACACGATTTGAAGACGATCCGCACGGACCCGGCGCTGCGTCAATTGCCGGCAATCCGCGACAATCGAGTGGCGGGCGACGGCGGCGAGATGATCCAGCGGCCCGGCCCGCGCCTCGCCGACGCCGCCGTGTATATTGCATATGTCCTTTATGGAGGCAGCCGGTGACGACTGTCCCGCCGGAACAGCCGCAAACCGCGCGCGCCGGACGCGGATCCAAACCAGGCCGCGCATGGCTCATGCTGGCTCTGCTGCTGGGCGCACTGCTGCTCTCGGCCATCCTCGCGGCGGGCCTCGGCGCGGTCCATTACAGCCCGGCGCAAGTGCTGGCGGCGCTCCGGCATGGCCCGCCGAACCTCGACGCCGCCGACATCGATCCCGTACAGATCACCCTCTGGAGCCTACGCCTGCCGCGTATTCTGATGGCCATGGTGGTGGGAGGATCGCTTGCGGCTTCGGGGGTCGCGCTGCAATCGCTCTTGCGCAACGACCTCGCGGATCCTTACGTCGTAGGCGTGTCCAGCGGCGCGTCGGTCGGCGCGGAGATCGCCTATTTGAGACACGCCGAAAACGTGCTCGGCGGCGCGGCCGTTCCCGTCGCGGCCTTCGCGGGCGGCGTCGCCGCCATGACTCTGGTATACGGCATGGCCCGACGCGGTGGTCAGGTGCTAGTTACCAGCCTGCTGCTCGGAGGCGTGGTCGTCAGCGCCTTCCTTGGGGCCGTCAGCACCTTGATCTTACAGATCAGCAGCCCCGACGACGCATTTCGGACGCTGAACCGCCTCATGGGCTCCCTGCAAGACTCCACCCTCCCCCAATGCGCCATCGCGGGCGGCTTTCTTGTGTTCGGCGCATTGATCTTGTTCACGCAGTCGCGCGCCATGAATGTCTTCGCCCTTGGGGAAGAGTCGGCAAAGCAGCTGGGCGTGGACACCGAGCGCTTCAAAAGCACACTCATCGTCACCGCGTCGCTGCTCACCGCCTCCACGGTCGCCTTCGCCGGAATGATCGGCTTCGTCGGCCTGATCGTCCCCCACGCCGCACGCCGCCTCGCCGGCACCCCCGACCATGTCCGTGTGCTGCCCCTCGCCACCGTCGCCGGCGCCCTGCTCATGGTCTGGGCCGACACCCTCGCCCGCAGCATCATGCCCGACAGCCGAGAACTCCCCGTTGGCGTCATCACCGCATTTTTAGGCGCGCCGTTCTTTATTTACTTGCTTCGGCGGCATGGACGTTAACAATGGGATAAGAGAGTCACATGCCATATCAAGGACGTGGCGGTCCCAAAAGACGGCGGTTTAAGACTTTGAAATAAGAGTGCGCTTGCAGTTTGTCAGGGAAGATGACAAGGTTATGCCCCTTGGTGACTGCCGAGGGGACGAGAACCGCTTCAAAGCCGCATTCGCGAGCGAAACGTGCGATCTGCTGCGTAAGCGCTTCTTTGCCTTCGACTTCCTGGAGATATTCCCAGTCCGTCTTTATCAGCTTCGAGCGGGAAAGGTTGATATCGTGGAGGACAGTAGAGTTGGTGAGATCGAGAACGGTTTGCAGTTTTACGGAAAATGCGACGATTGTCCGTGGAAGTGAGCGGGCGACTTCAAAGCCATCACGCTGTGTAGACTTCGTGGTTTCCTCCAGGCATGTGTGAATGTCACATGAGAGGTAAAGGGCCTCAAACAATCCTTTGTGGTTGTAGCGACCGCCTGTAATGAAGCTGCCTTTCGCGGAGCGTATATCGCGTGTATTGGCGAAATGCTGCGAAACATTGCGGAAACAGGCGTCTTGAAAGAGAATAGCTTGCGGCAGCGTATCCGCCACCCGTTGCTGCAGGGAACGGCGCATTTACGACGGCGTTCCTTCTTCCAAACGGATTAGCATATGGAGCAAGCGAATGGATTGCCCCGCTTCGATCAATTCGAGCGGAGAGCGGTCCTCTAGGATAGGGAGTTTCGCTTCCAGCCAGCGACGGCTTTCCGTGGGTTCAAAGAGGCTGTTTAGCTTTGCCTGAATTTGACGCACCGTCGCGGAGGTGAGAGTATTTGGGGCGACGGAAATTTCGCGTTGCTCCTGATGAGCGCAAGCCACGCAGGTGATCAAAAGGTTGTTATTGTTAAGGACCAATTGGAGGCGAGGACGAGAAACGCGTGTGCGCGCAACGGTGGATTGCGCGGGTTCATTTTGTTCGGTTAGCGCGAAATGGCTCATCTCGAATATCTCCAATCACACAGTCATCATTTTCTATTGTACCACAGTACCAACACACTCAAAATCCGGGTTGACACCCATCGGAAAACCCGGATATAATAACGGTACCCCGCAACGGCGCGCGGCCAGTTCAGGGCCCGTTATGGTTGGACCCTGCTAAGGAGCACGCCGAGCCTCATGTCACTTTTCGACGATTACGCCCTCGACAAATTTTACGACGAGATGTTCTCTTCTCCCGGTGAACCACGTCCGCATTACCGCAGTCTGCACGCCGCGCTTTCGCAACTGAGCCCTCAGGAGTTCAAGCGGCGCGCATTGATGGCGGAAGCGTCCATGGTCAATCAGGGCATTACGTTCACTGTGTACGGCGACGATCTGGGCCTGGAAAAAACCATGCCCGTGGATCTTGTGCCGCGCATCATGACGCATGACGAATGGGAGCGGATCGAGCGCGGCTTGGTTCAGCGCATCCAGGCGCTGAATTTGTTTCTGCACGACATCTACCACGATCAAAAGATTTTAAACGATGGCGTGGTGCCGCGCGACTTGATTGTAAACGCCAAGCACTTCCGGCGCGAGTTTTTGGGCGCCAAAGTTCCTCGTGATATCTATGTCCAAATCTGCGGCACGGACTTAGTTCGTGACGACGCCGGCGATTACTACGTCCTTGAAGACAACCTGCGCTCGCCCTCCGGGGTTTCCTATGTGCTGCAAAATCGGATGCTGATGGCGCGCACGTTCCCGCAGCTGTTCCGCGAAAACCGCGTCATGGCGGTGGACCACTACTGCTCGCAGCTGCTCACCAACCTGCGTTACATCTCACCGCGTCAGATCGCCGATCCCGTCGTGGTGCTGCTGACGCCCGGCGAGTTCAACTCGGCCTACTTCGAGCATGCGTTTCTGGCGCAGCAGATGGGCATCGACCTGGTACAGGGCTCGGACCTTTATGTCGAGCAGAACATCCTGTGGATGCGGACGACACGCGGACCACAGCGGGTGGACGTGGTGTACCGGCGCATCGATGACGACTTCCTCGATCCCCTGACCTTCCGTAAAGACTCCTCGCTGGGAGTTCCGGGTCTGGTCAACGCCTACCGGGCAGGCAATGTGGCGCTGGCGAACGCCGTCGGCACGGGCATCGCGGATGACAAGGTCATTTACGCCTATGTCCCGGCGATGATCAAGTACTATTTGGGCGAGGACGCGCTGCTGCCCAATGTCCCCACGTATCTGTCGTGTGAAGCGTCGCAGTGCGACCATATTTTGAAGAACCTGGATAAGCTGGTCGTCAAGAGCGCCAACGAGGCTGGGGGTTATGGAATGCTGATGGGGCCGCAATCCACCAAGCAGCAGCAGGATGAGTTCGCGGAAATGATCAAGAGCGATCCGCGTAACTTTATCGCGCAGCCGCTGGTGGAAATCTCGCGCGCGCCGTCGTTTGTCGGCGAGACGGACAAATTCGAGGGACGTCATATCGATCTGCGCCCATATATTCTGGTCGGAGAATCCATCTCCATCATTCCCGGGGGACTGACGCGGGTGGCGCTGACGCGCGGCTCGTACGTCGTCAACTCATCGCAAGGCGGTGGGTCCAAAGATACCTGGGTTCTCGCCAAGCCGCTAGCCCAGTCCCAGTCCATGGGCAATATGTCGCAGTCACAGACGCTCGGCGGCATGACCCGGCCCAAGTCTTCACCCAATCAGACGCAAACCGTCTCCACCTTGGCGGCCCCGCCGCAGATCTCGCAGGAATAGGAGCCGTATGCTATCTCGTGAAGCAGACTCGATGTTCTGGATCGGACGCTATGTGGAGCGCGCCGACGCCACCGCACGCATCGTTGATGTCCAATACCATTCGGAGCTGGAAGGCGCCTTTCCGTACGCCCAGGAAGGCGACGATCCGCAGAAGGCGCTCTGGAGTTCGATCCTCGCCATCACCGGGGATGATGAGAAGTTCGCCGCGCAGTACGACGACGAACACACCGAGCGCAATGTTCTGGATTACTTCGCGTTTCGATCGACGAACCCAAACTCCATCACCTCTTGTGTAAGAAGCGCCCGCGAGAATGCGCGGCGCGTGCGTGAGATGATGTCGTCGGAGATGTACGAAGCGCTCAATATCTTCTATCTGGAAGTGACGCGCTGGAATGTGGATAAGATCCTGGAGGCGTCCCCGCACCGCTTCTTCAGCCAGGTCAAAAACTCCTCCCATCTGTTCCAGGGCATCACCGACCGCACCATGCCCAACGATGAGCCTCGCTCCTTTCTGGAGTGCGGACTGTATCTGGAGCGCGCGGAGAAGACGGCGCGCATTCTGGATGTCAAATATCATCTGCTTCAGCGCGGACAGGCCGAGCTAAACAGTCCCCTGGATCAGCATCAGTGGACGGCCGTGCTCAAAAGCGTCGGCTCCTTTGAAGCGTTCCGCAAGGCGCACCGCCTGGGGATCTCCCCGGCGCAGGTCGTCTCGTTTCTCGTTCTGAACCCGAACTTCCCGTCGTCGATGTGCTACGCGATCGACCGAGCCGAGCGCGCCCTGCGCAGTATCAGCGGATCCAAGGGCCAGGCTCCGACCAACCGCGCCGAGCGGCTGATCGGCCGGCTGCACGCCGACCTCGCATTTCTCACGACGGAAGAGATTCTGGAAGTGGGCCTGCACGACTTTCTTGAGGAAGTCCAGAGCCGCTGCAATGAGATCGGCGCGGCCATCTCGGAAACGTATCTGCGCTACTGACCCTGGACATGCAAACAGCCCCGCCAAAATGGCAAGGGGCTGTGAAACTTCGTTCTCTCGGGAAGCGTATGAGTTAAAGAGGGCTAGACGGCAGGCGCGACAACCGGAGCCGGCTGAACTTCGCGGCGCGGACGGCGTGTCGAGCGATCCTGCACGGTAAACAAATGATGGAAGCCGACGAGGTTGAGGATGCGGCCGACGGACGGCTGACAGCCGATCACGGCGAGGTCGCCGCCGAGGTGCCCGAGCGTCTTGTGGGTGCGCATCACGGCCGCCAGGCCGCTGCTGTCCATATAGGCGGTATGTGAAAGGTTCAGCACCAGATGCCGGCGTCCTTGAGACGCCAATGCGGTCAGATGCTTTTCGAGCACCGGCGCCGTGGCGATATCGATATCGCCTCGGGTCGTAACAATCGTGCTTTCACAAGTGTGAAGCGTTCGCAGGCGGAACTCAGACATGGTTCTGGTCCTTCTTTAAAGAAAAGATGGGAATCGACCAGTTGGGCCACGCTGCCCAGGTGTCGTACAAGGGGTATTATAGCATAGGGCGGGCGCCCTGTCAAACGCAAACATTTGGACGCCGCCCCAGCGCCGCGCCGCCTTGACAAACAAGCGAGCATGGCGCTAAGATACTGCGGAGGTATGCATTCCTTGGCCAATTCGGGATCCAACAGCGCACTCAAATTTACAGGCATCGCGGTCCTCGTGATCGCCGGCAGCGCGTTCATGGGCTGGCTGCTCGCCGGTGGCGGACACGCCCCGACGCCCACCCCATCCACGCAGGTCGCAACGGAGACATCCGGCGCGGCGACGCCGCCCGTCGCCGAGAACTCCAGCGCCGTCCGCCCCTCGACGCCGCGAAATCGAAGCGATGACTACACCGCTCCCGGCGCGCCATCGATCCGCATCCGCGAGGAAGCCACGCCAACCCTCAAGCGTCCCAAGCCGGAAGACAAACCAAAGCCCGACCCGGAAGCCTCGCAGGAAGACGCCCCGCCACCGGCGCCCGCCCCGGAAACCACGACCTCCGGAACCGCCCCTGATGCGTCGCCCACCCTGACGACTCCGCCCGCCGGCACGGAAACACCACCGGCGCCGCCCGCCACCGGCGACACAGATTACGAAAAGACACCTACACCCGCCGCCGGCGATAGCGAAGCCTCCCAGCAAGGGGAAGTCGTCCCTTTGCGTGGCCCTATCTACCGTGTCCAGGCCGGCACCTTCGACCAGGCCCGCAACGCCCACATGCTCGCCGACGTCCTCCGAGACCGAGGCTACACCACCAGTACCGTCGCCGAAAAGCGCAGCGACAAAACGGTCTACCACGTGCAGACCGGAGCGTATCGCAACAAGGCGACCGCGAAGCAGTCCGCATTAGATTTACAAAGAATGGGATATCCGG
>NZ_JBDSQY010000229.1:0-4147 GCF_039929585.1 Capsulimonas sp. | reverse complement strand
ATTTTCCGGTCCCCCAGAATTGGGGCGGAGGGGCCAACCTAATCCAGTGGGACGGGAGAACCAAAGCAGAGAAAAAGGGGAAAGCGCGCTAAAGCGCCGAGGGAATAGGGACTACCCTACTTCTCGCCAAACAGCATCTCGATCAGCTGCGTGCCGTCCTCCACCTGCGTTTTCGCCTCTTCGACTGCCCGTTCGTCGAACGGGTAGTGCGACTGGGTGTGCGGCCGAGTGGAATCGTAGAGCAGGAACGGGACGGGGCCTTCTTTTTGCGTCTTGAGCGCAATGGGAGTGGCGTGGCTGGGAACGATCAGCAAACGGTAGTCGCCGCGCTTTTCCATGCCTCGACGCAGCGTGCTGACGACCTTTTTGTCGATGTCTTCAATTGTGCGCAACTTATGATCGAGATTGCCCTCACGACTGGCTTCGTCCGGGGAGTGGATATGCAGGAAGACGAAGTCTATCGTATCGAGCGCGGACAGCGCGGAGTTTGCCTTGCCGAGATAATCCGTGTCCAGCTGGCCTGTGGCGCTCGGCAGGTCGATTGCGCGCATCCCGGCGGCGCGGGCGAGGCCGCGCATGGCGTTGAGAGCGGTAACGACGGCGCCGGTCTTGCCGTGCATCTGCAAAAAAAGCGGAATGGAGAGAGGGCGCCCCTGTCCCCAGAGCCAGATCATATTGCCCGGCTCCTTCCCTTCTTCTCGGCGGCGCTGATTGATGGGGTGATCGTCGAGAATTTCCAGCGAATCCAGCATCAATTGCTGTAGGTACGATTCCCCATCGCCCGTGGGCCAACGGCCCTCCAGCGCCTGTCCGACGAAGTCGCGGGGCGGCGTGGTCATCATATTGACCTTGCCGTCGCGCCATCCCATGACGTGCCGGTGTCCATCGCCCGGAAAAAACTTTACGCGGCCGCCGCCGAGCTTCTTGTCGATCAGCTCAATCAGCGTCTGCCCTTCTTTGGTCGTGATGTGCCCGCCCGTGTCATCCAGCAGCATAGTCCCGTCACTGGACACAAGGGAGCAGCGGAAGGCGACATCGTTGCGATCCATGGGAACGCGAAGCGCGGAGGCTTCGAGCGGGCCGAGGCCCGTGTAGTATTGATTGGGATCGTAACCGAGGAGGTTCATCCAGGCGAGGTCGCCGGAGGCGCGCATGCCGGCGGGAATCGTCTGCACGGAGCCGACCAGGGAGCGGTCGGCCAGCGCATCGAAGTTAGGAGTGACGGCGGCCTGCATCGGCGTCTTGCCGTCCAGCTCTGGCAGCGGCAAATCGGCCATGCCGTCCGCGACGAGCTGTATGTATTTCATTTTATGCTTCCGTGCGCAGTTCGCGGCCCGTCAGGCGTCGATAGGCGTCCCGGTACTTCTCCGCCGTCTTTTCCACGATCTCCGCAGGAAGCTGCGGCCCCGGATATGTCTTATCCCAATCCAGGGTCAGCAGATAATCCCGCACGAACTGCTTGTCGAACGATTGCTGCGGGCGTCCGGGCTTGTAATCGGACGCTTCCCAGAACCGCGAGGAGTCCGGTGTCAGGGCTTCGTCGATCAAGATGATCTGTCCATCGATCTCACCAAACTCGAATTTGGTGTCTGCGATAATGATCCCACGCTCGGCGGCGTACTCGCTCGCCTTTGTGTAAAGCGCGATACTTTTGGATTTTAACTCTTCGAACGCCGCCTGCCCGACGATCTCTGCGGCGCGGGCCTGGGTGATATTCTCGTCATGCCCGCTATGCGATTTGCTGGCGGGAGTGAACAGCGGCTGTGGGAATTTGTCGGACTCACGCAGACCGACCGGGACGGGAATATCGTAAAGATTGACCGTCCCTCCATGCCCAAACATCGTCTTGTAATCGTTGTAGGCAGAGCCGGCGAGATAACCGCGCACGACACACTCCACCGGAAACGCCTTGCACTTCTTCACCAAAAGCGAGCGTCCTTCGAGCTGTGTGACCAGTTCACTCGTAATTTCCGTCGCGCCGGCGTCGCGCAGTCGCTGGCCGATCGTGTCCATGTCCGTGGCGATCAAATGGTTCGGCAGGAAGTCCTTGGTCATTTCGAACCAGAACACGGACATCTGGGTCAGAACACGGCCTTTGTCGGGGATACCGGTCGGGAGGACGACATCGAAGGCCGAGATCCGGTCCGTGGCGACGAGCAGGAGGGCGTCGCCCAGGTCATAGACATCGCGGACCTTTCCGGTCACGAATTTTTGCAGTCCTGGAATATCCGTGCTAATTACTGGTTCCGCCATGAGTTTCGTAACTACCTTTGTGTGAATTGCGCACAAGCCTGGCGAATGAATTCGCGGCTAAAAGTACGGTCACCCGCCTTCGCGGGTTCAGAAGTCCACGCAGGTGGACGACCGTACTTATAGGCGCGGTTTTAACCGCCAGCCTTCTTTATGCAGATTGCGCCTTTAGAAGACGACTTTGCCAAGCAATTGGCTGGGATCGACGGGGCCATAATCGCGGCTGTCTTCGGAATGCTCGAAGTTGTCGCCGAGGACGAAGATATGCACCTTGCCGGGCTCTGGTGTTTTGACGTGTCCGCCATCGACCTGCGCATTATAATCGACGAACATTTCGTCGTACGACTTCACGCCTTGGGGCGTCCAGACTTCCTTGGGAGGCTTCGGCAGACCGTCCTTGCCTTGGATATAAGCGATCCGCTTAATGACTTCCGTGCCGTCTTCCGTGTTGAACACGATCACGTCGCCGATTTTCAGCTTGTCAATCGGCGCATGCTTCCAGACAAACACGGTCTGGCCGGTATGGAATGTCGGCTGCATCGAGACGCCGCTGACGACAACGCGCTGGAGGTTGAAGTAGGCAGCGAGAACGATAGCGAGCAGGATGCTCAGCACGAACCATTCCCGTTTTCTTAAAGCGCGCATGTCATTGCCCTCATCATTGGGGGCTTGCTCCGCTTGCGAGCAGTTTCTGGCGATACTCATTGGTGGTCAATCTAGCCTCACAATCCTAAGGCTTGGACGACGGCGTCAAGCGAGGCGGGGACGGTAATCGGATGCGGAGCGCTCTTGATGGCTCGATCGGGGTCTTTTAGTCCATGGCCGGTGAGGGTTACGGCAATGGTGAGGGGTTCAGTTCCGAAGTACCCCTGGGCGGCAAGCTTGCGCAATCCGGCGATGGGCGCGACACTTGCGGGTTCGGCGAAGACGCCTTCCAGCGCCGCCACCATCGTATACGCTTCCAGGATCTCTTCGTCGGTCACCTTGTCGATCAATCCATGAGACTCGTCCCGCGCGGCGAGAGCTCCCGCCGCGGAGGCGGGATTGCCGATGCGGATCGCGGTGGCGACTGTGTGCGGCTTCGCCACAGGAGCGCCATCAACGAGAGGCGCCGCCCCGGCCGCCTGGAAACCAAGCATCTTGGGCAGTCTTGTTACTTTACCCAACTTTTGGTACTCTTGATAGCCTCGCCAGTACGCGGTGATATTTCCAGCGTTCCCCACGGGAATGGCGTGAAAATCCGGCGCGTCTCCCAGATCGTCACAGATCTCAAACGCGCCAGTCTTCTGGCCTTCCAAACGAAACGGGTTGACCGAGTTGACCAGCGCCAGCGGATGGATCGCCGTGATCTCGCGCACCAGCCGCAAAGCGTCGTCGAACGTTCCCTCGATCGCAAGCACCCTGGCGCCATGAATCAGCGCCTGAGAGAGTTTGCCGAGCGCCACATCTGTATTCGGCAGCAGCACCACGCACTCTACACCCGCTCGCGCAGCGTACGCGGCGGCCGCCGCGCTGGTGTTGCCGGTGGACGCGCACATGATCGCGGTGGCGCCGTCCTCCACCGCCTTGCTCACGGCGAGCGTCATTCCCCGGTCTTTGAACGAACCCGTTGGGTTCATGCCCTCGTACTTCAGATAAAGACGGATATTCGGCGCGATCGCCGCCGCCAGTCGCGGCGCTTCAATCAGCGGCGTATCGCCTTCCGCCAGCGAAATCACCGGTGTCGACTCCGTCACCGGCAGATAAGCCCGATATTTGTTGATAATCCCTTGTCGCAGCATTCCAATAGCCCTCATCCCCCAGCCCCTTCTCCCAACTTTGGGAGAAGGGGGGCCAGAGAGTTTTTTTTTATTTTGTAATCCTAACCTTCTCCCAGAATTGGGAGAGAGGGCCCCGA
>NZ_JBDSQY010000228.1:0-48681 GCF_039929585.1 Capsulimonas sp. | reverse complement strand
AATGAAAAGCGGCGAATGTCCGTATTTTCTCAAAAACTCTCCAAATTGCCAGGTTTGATACCGCTGTTGCTTGTGATAGAATAGGATATGCGCTAGAAGAAACGGGTGAACTATCCAGGCCCTGATTCGAGACGCTCCCCCCTTGCTCCCAACTGCGTCCGTTGATACAGATTGTCACGTCAAGTTCCCTCTTCTAATTTTTGCCTCGCCTTGTTCTCAGCCGCATTGTGTCTGAGAAGGAGGGCGGATCGAACAGCGCTGGAAGGAACTTGATCTATGTGGCGCCGGTTTGACGAAGGTTTGAAGCGCGCGATTTTGAGCGCGGCCGAAGAAGCAAAAGACAAGCGACTGACAACAACGCTTCTCTTTCAGCGAGTGAACGCTGAGTGCGCCGAGGCGGCTCGGCTGCTGCGGCGATTGAACGCATCGGCGGCGTTGACCGATGGTGAGGATCTTCATGAGGCATTGGGAGGCGCTCTGGGGCTGACGCCGGAGGCGCGCGCTGTGTTCGAGCGGACTTACCAAATTGCGGCTGATCTTGGCGATTGGTCCGTTCGCGGCGAGCATTTTCTTCTTGCCCTCGTGCAAAATCCAGAAACAAGCGACGCCGGACGTGCGCTGGCGCGTGCGGGAGTCAACTGGGCGTCGGCAGGCGCCGCGCTAATGGCGATGCAGCCTCGAAGGCTCCGGGCGCCGGAGGGCGTCGCCGTTCCCGGTTTGGCCGCGCGCCGCCTAAAGAAAGGGGTTCGAGCGGCTGTCGGCCGCGCCGCGCGTTTGACCCTTGGGGCGCCGCGTTACCGCAAGTCGTTCACCGCCTACGCCCTGTTCCACGATCGCACCGCACGAAATCCTTACCCGATGTACTCCTGGATGCGGCGCAAGCCCGTCTTTTGGGATCCACGGATGCGGCAGTGGGTGGTGACTGGATACGCCGATGTATCGGCGGCGCTTGCGGAGAACCGGCTTTCGCTGCGCTCCTTTTCCCCGTCCGTGCTGTCCGATGAAGAACTGGCGCCGATTGTCCAGCAGGAGTTTCGTCTGCTTCCGGGGCATCTGGACCGGCAGATGCTGTTTCAGGACGCCCCGGATCAGGTGCGTCAGCGCGCTCAAGTGGCGAAGCGGTTTACCCCGCGCGTGATCGGCGAGATGCGCGCGCAGATGGAACTGCTTGTTGAGGAGATGCTGGATGGCGCCGCCGGTCGCGGGCGGATGGAGCTGATCGCCGATCTTGCGGTCCCATTCCCGATTGTCGTCATCATGCGCCTGCTCGGCCTGCCGGAAGGCGAGCGGGCGCGGTTCAAGAAATGGTCCGTGGATTACTTCACCCATATCACGTTTGAGACGACGCTGGAGCAGGATGTCGTCACGTATCAAAGCATCCGAGAGGCGTCGGAATACTTCCTGTCAGTGATTGAAGAGCGGCGTGAGAACCCGGGCGGCGACCTGATCTCCCTGCTTCTCCAGCCAGACGACCAGGGCGAGCGGCTATCCGATCAAGATGTGATCTCCAACAGCATGATGCTGCTTGCGACCGGCCATGAAAATACGACCCGGCTGATCGGCGCCGGCGTCGCCGCCTTGCTGACCCGTCCCGATCAGTGGACGATGCTGCGCAATGATCCGTCCCTGATCGCCGGGGCGGTAGAGGAATTCCTGCGTTTCGATTGTCCTGTGCAGTGGGTGGTGCGTCATCTGCGTGTGGACCTCGAATGGCGCGGCCACTCGATGAAGAAAGGGCAGGGCGTGTTTCTTGGTCTGGCGGCGGCCAACCGCGATCCGGCGCAGTTTCCCGATCCCGACCGGTTCGACATCACACGCGAGCCTAACCGCCACGTCGCCTTCGGCTACGGCTCGCACTTCTGCCTCGGCGCCGCCCTGGGACGCCTCGAAACACAGATCGTCGTCAGCGCTCTGATCGCGCGTTTCCCCACTCTCAAGTTGGAAGAACCCATCGAATGGCTGGACAGCGTCATCGCGTTTCGAGGTCCGAAATCGCTCGATGTCCGATGGAATTGATGGTAAAGCAGGAATTCTCCCCTCGCCGACGAAACGGTGTTCCGGGCGCGGAGATGCGATAAACGTCGCTGGGAGATCCTGACATGAGCGAGAAATGCTGGCGAGTGCGGTTTGGGGTAATTGTGCTGTTTATGCTTGCGATCTTGGGACAGGACGCGATGGCGCAAAACCTGACCGGATCGGGAGCGACATTCCCTGCTCCGCTTTATCAGAAATGGTTTCGGACTTACAAAGCCGAAACTGGGATTGAGATTGAATATCAAGCCATCGGGTCCGGTGGCGGCGTCAAAGCGATTACGGAGCACACAGTCGATTTCGGCGCTTCCGATTTGCCTCTGACCGAGGAACAGGCAAAGGCGGCGCCCGGGATTCTACAAATCCCCATGACTGCGGCTCCCGTGGCCGTGGTGTACAACATTCCTGGGGTTGACGGTCCTGGATTGCGAATGGACGGTGAGGTGCTCGCGGATATCTATTTGGGCAAGATCACTCGTTGGAGCGATTCGCATATCACACGGCTCAATCCCAGAATCAAGCTGCCGAATCTCAAAATTACACCTATCCATAGTGGAGACAGCCATACAACAATGCTGTTTACGCACTACCTCGATCGGCATAACGCGAATTGGCGTAAGGATTTGGGTTGGGGACGAAAAGTGGCGTGGCCCATTGGATATAACGCAAAAGGTTGTGCTGGCGTCATTGGCCTTATGGTTAGCTTCCCTGGAAGTATTGGCTATGTCGAGTTGTCGTACGCCTTGAAGAACACGACTCCTGCTGCGGACTTGCGTAATGAAAGCGGCAAGTACGTCGCTCCCTCCATCACATCGGCAATCACCGCCATGGAAAGCATGGCGTCGCCGACCGGTGAATGGAATATGGACGATACGTTTACGGCGACGCGAGGATATCCACTGACGGGATTTACTTATATCCTGGCGCCAGGGGCTGGAGCGAAGGCGTCATTGAAGCCGTTTCTGGTCTGGGCTCTGGTGTCTGGCCAGGGGTTTGCGGCCGATCTGCTCTATGCTCCTCTGCCGTCGGCGATACGTAAACGCGTGCTCGCAAAGGTGGCCGCGATGGATTGAATCGACTCTTCATTTCGTCAAATTCTCCGTATTGATTTGATCCCCTTGCTTGTTAGCTTTCATTCCTGACTGGGTATGAATCAGCAGAACCCATGGAATACCGCGTCGATGCGGGAGGGGAAACGGATCGGGAGGATCGGGGTGTGGCGGCAATACAAACGACGATAGGGGATGGATCGTGGACGGTGGAGCGGGCGTCCACGGGAATTGTGGGGCTGGACGATGTGCTCGGCGGCGGTTTTCCCCGCAACCGTCTTTTTTTAGTGCAGGGCGATCCGGGCGTCGGCAAAACGACGCTGGCGATGCAGTTCCTGCTGGAAGGGGCGCGGCAGGGCGAGCGTGTGCTTTATGTCACGCTTTCTGAAAGCCTGGAAGAGATCCGGGATGTCGTTCATTCGCATGCATGGTCGCTGGATGGGGTCGATATTTACGAGTTCAGCCAGGAAGACCAGCTCTCCGCGCAGTCGCACAGTACGGTCTTTCATCCGGCGGAAGTCGAACTTGGCGAGACGATGCGGCTTCTGCTGGAAGTTGTTGAGCGGGTTCAGCCCGCGCGCGTTGTCTTCGACAGCCTTTCCGAACTGCGTCTCCTCGCGCATGATTCGCTGCGCTACCGGCGCGAGATCCTATCCCTCAAACACTATTTTGCCGGCCGCAAATGCACGGTGCTTCTGCTCGACGACCGCACTACGGACGCGGGAGACCGGCAGCTGCAAAGTCTTTGCCACGGCGTGGTGGCGCTGGATAACACCGTTCCCGAGTACGGAGTGGAGCGGTACCGAATCCGTATCACGAAGATGCGCGGCGTGCGCTTTCGCGGCGGCTTCCACGACTATATTATTCGGACGGGCGGTCTGGATGTTTATCCGAGACTGGTCGCCGCCGAACACAAAACCGAGTTCATCAACAAGCCGATTGCAAGCGGCATTCAAGCGCTGGACGATCTGCTGGGCGGTGGTTTGGATCGAGGCGCCAGCATCGCGCTGATGGGGCCATCGGGCTGTGGTAAATCCACCATCGCCACGCGCTATATCGTCGCCGCGGCGATGCGCGGCGAGAATTCCGCCATGTTTTTGTTCGAGGAAACTCCTGCGACTCTCTTCCAGCGATCGCGGTTGCTGCATATGGACTTGAAGCCGCACGTCGACAATGGCTGCGTCGAGATCCAATCGATCGATCCGGCGGAGCTTGCGCCGAATGAGTTCATTCAGCAGGTGCGCGACTCCGTGGAGAAGGGCGGCGCGAAGATCGTCCTGATCGACAGTTTGAATGGCTACCTCAACGCCATGCCTGGCGAGCGTTACTTAATACTGCAGCTGCACGAGCTGCTCACTTATCTTTCCCAGCAGGGCGTCACCACGCTTTTGATCACCGCGCAGGCGGGAATGATGGCGGCCGCGCCGGTTCCTGGCCTGGATATCAGCTATATCGCGGATACGGCTCTGCTGTTCCGCTACTTTGAGTTTGGAGGCGCGATCAAGAAGGCAATTTCCGTGTTCAAGCGCCGCAGCGGCAGCCATGAGCAGACGATCCGGGAACTGACGCTGGGCGGCGATGCTGGCATCAGCATCAGTGAGCCTCTGACGCAGTTCCGGGGGCTGCTCACTGGTGTTCCCACGTTCGAGGGACCGATGGAGGCGTCCGCGTGACCGGATCTACAGAGCCGACGCCATCGGACACGCGCGTGCTTGTGCTGACGCCAACGGGCCGCGACTCCGCAACCACATGCGCGGTGCTTCAGGAAGCCGGCTTCCAAGTGGAGCCATGCCCAGACATGACTTCGCTTTGCGATTTTATCGCTGATGGGGCTGGAGCCGCCTTGCTGGCGGAAGAAGCCCTCACCCCCCAGGCGCTCAGCGCCTTTTCCACGGTGATCAAAGCCCAGCCGGCCTGGTCAGACTTTCCTATCGTCCTTCTCTCCTCCAATGGCCGAGACACGCACGAAAGACGGCAAATTTTGGCGGAGATCGACGCCTTCACCAATGCCGCCATTCTGGAGCGTCCCCTGCGAAAGGCAACGCTTGTGAGCGCCCTGCGCGTGGCGCTCCGCTCAAGGAAGCGACAGTACGAGATGCGTTCTTATCTGCGCGATCTTGCACTGCTCGAGCAGGAGCGTGAAGACCTTCTCGGCCAGCAGAGGCACATCGCGGAAACTCTTCAGCGCACCCTGCTCAAGGCGCCCGCGCCGGACGCGTTTCTCAATCTGGAAGTCGAAACGCAATACGCGCCGGCCTGGATGGAGGCGATGATCGGGGGCGACTTCTTCGATGTTTTCGCGATTGGGGATAAAGTCGCGCTGGTGGTCGGCGATGTGGTTGGCAAGGGGATGCGTGCGGCGTCGATGATGGCCGAGGTCAAGTTCGCGCTGCGGGCCATCGTGATGCAGAACCCGAACCCCGCGCAGGCGCTCGCGCAGCTCAATCGTTACGTGCTGGCCGCCGCGCCGGATGATGTGAACGACGATCCCCGTCTGGTCGCGGTGCTCCTGGCGGTGGTGAAGGCCGGCTCCGGCCAGACGGAGATCGCCGTGGCGGGCGCCGAACCGCCGGTGCTCATTCGGCGCGGGGCGAAGGCGGAGGCCATCCTTGCGAACGGCGTTCCAATCGGCGTAATGGAAAAAGCCGCCTACGACACGGCGTCCGTAACCCTGGGCGCCGGAGATATCCTGCTGCTCGCCACCGACGGCATCACGGAAGCGCGCCGGGGCGGCGAGTTCTACGGCCCTGAGGGACTGATGGCGGCCGCCGACGCCGCCGCTCCGCTGGGAGCCTCGCTCGCCTCCTGCGGGGAATCTATCGTCGCGGACGCCCGAGCCTACTCCGGCGGCGCTTTCCGCGATGATGTGTGTCTGCTGCTCGCCCGCTGGGGCGTGTGACGACCAGTCGAAACGGAATGACAACACCGCGTGGCTCCGCGCGGCGTTCGCTCCACGATCTTCTCACTTCCAACTCCTCTATTTTCGAATGGTGCGCGCGAGCAATTGCAGTGCGATATGCAGGCTTTGGTCGAGGTTGTCCGGACGCCCGAGAACGAACCTCTGAGCGCTGGCGTTCCGACAATCACCGCACCTGCGCTTACGAGAAGCTCCGTCTGGCCGCGCACGGCTGTGCTGGTGGCGAAACCATGCAGCAGTTCGCGGGGCGGCAAATCCCGAATGGAAATCAAATGCGTGGAGACCGCGTGTTTCTCCAGAACACGTCGAGCATGGCCGAGAACTCCGTGGGACACGGACGAGTGTGAGGGACTGCCGCTCAGAATGACGATATCGTACAATCGTTTATCCTCCAAAAACACGCAAGGCTGCGAGCGCCTCCAGAAGGAGGGCCCGCAGCCTCAAGTCGTCTCGCCAGCTTTCTTTAGAATAATTCCCTAGAAATATACTAGGGAATATAGTTTTATCCTGTTATCCAGAATGGCTGATATTTTGTCAAGGATTTTACGAATTTCTTCTCTACTCATCCTCGTCTTCCAAATCCATCTCCGCCTGATGGCGCCGAACGGCGGCGATCGCGACACCCGCTAGCGCCGCCGCGCCGACGCCGGCCGCGATTGCGGGAACGGGATCGTGGACGGGCGGGGGAATCGACACCACACCGTTCTGATCGAACCGGGCCGGCTGGTTCACATAGCGTCCGTGCGCCGGGCGATGGAATGTTCGCGCGAGCGTCTCCAGATCGTCCGCGACGCTTGGCCCGGAGAGTGGACGCCCATGTCCGGTCCCGACCACCTTCGGACGCAGGGACGCCAAACGCTGAACGGAATCGCGCGCGGCGTCCCAGTCGCAGGTGGCGTAGGAAGGCGGGCGCGTAATCTCGGGCTTCTGCGTCACGGTGTCGCGAAACGAGTCCGTGTCCATCGTGATAAAGGCGTCGCCGACGATCAGCACGCCATCCGACTCTCGGAAGAACGAGACATGTCCTGGCGCATGACCTGGTGTATGGTGAATATCCCAGCCCGGCATGATGTCCACCGGTCCGGATCCGGGCAGCAGGCGCACCCGGTCGCCCAGATCGATCCCTTTTTCCGGAAACGTGCGCGAGAGAGCGGGAAAGAAGCCGCCGACCGTCGGATCGAACGGTGGATAATCCGCGCGCCCCGTCACGAACGGCTCCTCCATCCGGTGAACATAGATCGGGACATCCCAATGATCCGCCAGCGCCTTCACCGACCCCACATGATCGAAATGCGCATGCGTCAGCACAATCGCCTCCGGCCTGCTGTCCTTCCCAAACCGCTCCTCCGCCGTTCTAATAATACTCGGCGCTCCCAGCGGCATTCCCGTATCCACCAGCACCCACGGCCCGCCCGGCTCGCCGACATAATAGAAGTTCACGATCTTCCCATGCGCGCACGCCACCCCCGGCGCGATTACTTCGATACTGTGACTCATCCCTGCGTCCTCCCCGGTTAACAATGATATTCGGTTAGTAGAGATTTATATCCAAACGTCGTATCTATCACACCTGACGTATTGTAGGCCAGAGAAGCGCATTGGCTTAGGTTACCAACGCACGGATCATTCTGCTCCTAATCTCTCAACTCAACACGCCGCGTTTTTAAGCTTTGCGCGGACTTCTTCCAATATCTTCCCCAGCATATTCTTCCCCGATCCGTCTTTACCAATGCCCCAGTAGTAGTCGCCGGGGGCGTTCTCAACGATCTCTTCGTCGCCTGTCGAAAGCAGCAGTTCGCGCAGGTCTGAGTGTGTTTCGAACTTTTTCAGAACGCAGGCGCGCATCACATCGTCTTTGACGGATTCCCAGTTGGGGCGCAGGGGGACGCGGCGGCTGCGGCCGAGGTCGGCGGCGAGTTTTGGGCTGTGGGCGTCGCGGATCTTGCGGCGGTAGGCGGCGTCTTCGAACTTTTGCGCCTGGAAGTAGTGCTCAGTGGTCGGCCACCATTCACCGTCGATTTTTACGCCATATAGGGCGAAGTTGGAGAACTCTCCGTAGGGTTCGCGTGTTGAGTAGAAGTAGAGAGGCATAGTTTTGTCACACTCGCTGTCACAGTTGTGACAACAATTTACCCGAAGACGCCGCCAAAGCGCGAATTTTTCTGGCGAATAGACGCCTAGATGGAACACAGTGTGACACTGTCACAGTTTTCGACGTCGGAGCGCCGCCCAAGGCTGACTCCCGCGCAGCGGATGCTGCAAATCGAGACGATCTACTATGAGCCGGGCGCAGTCGAAAGACTGCGTGGCCGAGAAGTGTTAGATCGCTTTCCCGATGCGGCGAAAATCGAAGTTGCTTCCCATCGTGATATCCCTGGTCTTTATGGAAATGAGGGGCGGGTCCGCGAATGGGTGCACACCAAGCGCGGCACGCTCGTACTGGGAGTGCGTAAGACGATGCCGGTGCGCGTCAATGGCCGCAGTGCGGACTTTATCGCGCCGGGGCAGGCGAGCGGCTGCGCGATGGCCTGCGCTTATTGTTACGTGCCCAGGCATAAAGGCTTCGCCAATCCTATCACTTTGTTCGTCAATATTGAAGAGATCAATGCGGCGATTGCGCGGCATTCCGTCTCGCAGGGCTTCAAATGGGAGCCGAGCCAGACCGATCCCGAGCTGTGGGTGTATGACATCGGCGAAAACAGCGACTGTTCCGTGGACGCGCTTTTGTCGGATAACATCAAGGATCAGGTCGCGTTCTTTCGGACGCTTCCCGGCGCGAAGGCGACCTGGGCCACGAAGTTCGTCAACCGCGAATTGCTGGATTACGATCCTCAGGGCAAGACGCGTATCCGTTTTAGTCTAATGCCTGCATCGATCGCGCGGGTAGTGGACGTGCGCACGTCGCCGATGGCTGAGAGGATCGCCGCCGTGAACGACTTCGTGGAGGCCGGCTATGAAGTCCATCTCAATTTCTCGCCGGTGATCGTCGCCGAAAACTGGCTTTCCCTCTACTCGGAACTGTTCGAGCAGATCGACGCTGTGCTGTCGCCGCACGCCAAGGCGCAGCTGGCCGCCGAGTGCATTTTCCTGACACACAACGAAGGGCTGCACAACGTCAACCTGGGCTGGCATCCAAAGGGGGAGGAGCTATTGTGGCGTCCCGATCTTCAGGAAACCAAGCGTTCAGAGATGGGCGGCGTGAATGTCCGATATCGCACTGGGATGAAGGGACGGATGGTGAGTGAGTTCATCGCTTTGATGGCCACGAAAATACCATACTGCCGAATGCGATACGCGTTTTGAGGGGCGCCGCCTTCTCCCAGCGATGATCGCCGGGAGAAGCGGCCTCGGGGTTATTCTTGTGGGACGGTCGGCTGAAGGATGCCGGCGAACGCGGAGCGGAGGCTGTATGCGAGCAGGCACCAGAGAACTGTCGCGAAGAGGCCCGGGCCGATCCCTTTCACATCCATCAGCGCGTGATACAGCAGAATATTGACCAGGACGGGAGCGATAATCGTGAGCGCCAGCGGCGCGTAGCGGTTTACCAAAAACAGAACGCCTGCGATGAGCTGGATCGCAAATATGAACGTGAAATAGTGAGACATCGCCAGGGCGCCTAGAAATTGTCCGGCCAGTCCGGCGGGTGGGGGCGGCTGGTGGATAAAATGCAGAAAGCCGTTGAGCCCGAAGACGACAAACATAACGCCGAGCAGAATGCGCGCGACGAGAGCGGTGATTTTCATGGAATGAGTTTCCTTTGGAGTAACAAACTGTCGTCGCGCAACACTTGTTGAATATGCGACAGATGTTGTATAGTACTCATTGTTGCGTATACGTTCAATGATCAAAAATTGCGTTCTGTCGCATAAGCAACAGAATTGGTAATCTGTTGGGAAAAAATATGGCTGAGAGTGTATTTCTGATCCTCCATGGCCGTGGCGGCAACGCGGTCGACCATTGGCAAAACCATCTGGCGCGTGGCCTAACCAATGCGGGCGTCGACGTTCGTTATCCACGGTTTCCCAGACCCGAGGATCCTGATCTCACGGATTGGCTTCACGCGTTTCGTGAAACTTTGAACGAAATTCCCGAGGACGCAAGGCTGACGGTAATCGCGCACTCGCTGGGGAGCATTTTGTGGATGCATCACGCTGCATCGCGGCAAGGGTTACAGGCGGACCGGGTGCTGCTGGCGGCGCCGCCGTATATCGTCCGGGAAGTTCCTCTCGCGGGGCAGCCGCTGGGGACGACTCGCTTTTATCCGCCCCCGATGGATAAAATTGGGATTGCAGCAGCGGGACGCGAAACGACGATCGTTGCTTCCGACACGGATGACTTTGCGACATTTGCCCAGACGGAAGCTTATGCGGCGGCCCTTCGTGTTCCGATTTACAAACTTCCCGGCGCGGGGCATATCTCGCCGTTCTATGGATACGGCGAATGGCCCTGGGTATTAGACTGGTCTCTGGGGCGCGCGAATTTCCCGCCGTTTCCGAATAGATGAATCGGCGGTTGTGACGGCGTTGGGTATGCTGGACGCGAGCTGGAAATCATTGGCAAAAAGTAGCGTTCCGAAAGGGTAACAACATAATGAGCGACGTTTTTCTCGTACTGCACGGCTGGGGCGGAAACAAGCCCGAGCATTGGCAGGAACACCTTGTCCTAAAGCTGAAGAATGAGGGCGTCGATGTCCGGTATCCCACATTTCCGGACCCGAAGAATCCGAACTTGGCCGCCTGGATGACTTCGCTGCACTCCGTGCTGGATAAAATTCCTTCGGATGCGAACTTGACGGTTCTGGCGCACTCATTAGGCGCTATTTTGTGGATGCATCATGCGGGGATGTCGGAGACGCCTGCGCATGGACCGCAGGCGGCGCGTGTGCTGCTGGTGGCCCCGCCTTATGTCATTCGCGAAATTCCTCCGCTCGACGCTCCTCCCGGAGCCGCCGATTTCTTCCCGCCGCCGATGAGCAAGACAGGCATTGCGGCGATCGGCCGCGAAACTGTAATCGTCGCCTCCGATACCGACGATTACTCAACTTTCGATCAGTCTTCAGCTTATGCGGGCGGTCTCGACGTTCCGATTGAGAAGCTTGCCGGCGGAGGGCATATTTCGCCCTACTATGGATATGGGGAATGGCCGTGGGTATTCGAATGGGCGCTCGGCCGCGCCGCACTGTCGCCGAAGCCCAATAAATAGGGCGCGCCGCCTCTTCGTTCTGGTCGCGAAGAGGCGGCGCGTGAAAAATTCTCTAGAAAAATGTGAGCATCGCAACCAACGCCGCCTGGCAAGCGTGAAAGATTCATGATACAATAGACTGATCGCGCCGGAGCTTTAGGCGCCCCGAAACTCCGTACGAAATTTTGCCTCATTCATCGCCACGCAGGAAAGGTTATTCTCCTTGCTTACGGAACAAAGTGGGACTTCCACTCAACAGGATGTCCTTAGTACATTTGTCAACGTCAAATTTGGCATCGTCGGCCGCACGGTCTCTACCAAGGATGACCCCAATACCTCCGGCCTCTTTCATTTCTGGCTTTCTCGTCACGCCGTCGAAGTCGGGACGATTGAGATTGGAAGTATTATCGCGGCGTATGCTGACGATGGCCGCGAGCTGACATTCGGTACGGTTCAGGAGATGCGCTCTTACAGCGAGGCCGAGAGCTTTACCGCAGACTTCGCCATCCATGACTATGGACAGCCCTACGCCATGATCGGAGGCGAGCAAGCTGAAGTGGTTGTCGCCACCTGCGCCGTGATCCGCAATCTTTCCTCGCGCACGCGTCCGATCGGACGCTGCCGGGTTTACTTCCCCAGCCCGCGCGGCATTCAGTTCGCCTTTGGCATTGTGGACGCTCAGGGACACTGGGCCTCCAGCGGCGCAGCCATCCCGATCGGCATCTTCGAGAATGGGGACGGCACCATCGCTCCTGTCAGCGTGGATGAGAACTTCCTGGTCGGACCGGAAGCCGCCCACCTCAGCGTCTCGGGCATCTCGGGCCTTGCCTGTAAGACAAGCGCTTTGCAATTCGCCTTGAAATCCTTGCAGCGGCACACACGCAAAAAGATTGCCGTTGTGGTGATGAACGTCAAAAGCAAGGACCTGCTTTACATCGATCAGATCAACACGCGCTTGCAGCAGGATCGCTGGTCGCAGCAGGTCTATGAAAACCTGGACATCCCGATCCAGGCCTTCGTGGATGCAAGGTTCTTCGCGCCGTCGCATCCCAAGAACCGCAATATGACCCAGAGCCTGCGCACCCTCCCCACGGAGAGCTACCGCTGGGATCTGAAGATGCTCTACGACGATATCCCCTCGCTCTTTCACGCCTCCGAGTGGGACGATAATATTGAAGGCGCCTGGTACGTAGTCCGTGAGGAGATTGAGCGCGGTCGCATCATCACCTACTCGGATATGATTATCTGGATCGACAAACTGCTCTCGACCTCGGGGCTGACGGAGTGGCCGCGCGGGTATACGTCGGCGACCTGGTTCAAATTAAAGGGACACCTGAAGCGGTTTACGCTGATGTACCGAGGGTTGATCGAGACCGATGAAGAAGGACGCGATATCCCGTGGAATCGCATTGGCCACGGCGACATGTACGTGGTCGATATCCAGATGCTCTCTCAGGGCGGCCAGAAACTGGTGTTCAGCCGGACGATTCAGGCAATCACGCAGCAGCTGGAAACGCGCAAGGGAGACCTGGATGCAGTTGTCGTTTTCGTGGACGAGTTGAACAAATTCGCCCCAGCGGCGCTGGATCGCACCCCACTGAAGACGAAACTGGTCGAGGTGACCGCGCGGGGCCGCAGCTTAGGACTCGTCCTGTTCGGCGCACAGCAGTTCGCTTCCTCCGTTGAGAAAGAGATTGTGGAAAACAGCTCCACCTTCATGTTCGGCCGCACGGAAAGCACGGAGATGCGGATGCCGAATTACTCCGGCTTCAGCCCTGAGATCAAAACTAAACTGACAATGCTTCCCCAAGGGCAGCTCCTGGTGAAGTTTCCAAAGTTTCCGCAGCCGATCTTCGTCAAATTCCCATATCCGCCTGCGCTCCCCGGCGACGATTATGTCGAACCTGCGTCATAGATTTTCGAAATTCTCATTGAGCGCCTAGCGGCCAAATCGGCCGCTAGGCGCCCAATATTGTTTTGAAGCTGGCTATTTCGCGATCGTGGCGGTGAGGAACTGCTTGAGTGCGATCTCGGTTCCCCAGGAACCGCCGTGCTCACTGCTGATCTTAACCATTCCATCCGCCGTAGCGGTTCGCGCCCAATCACGCTGCAGCTCACATAGGACACCGATCCAGCTCACGGGCTGCGCTCCTGCCTGATAGACTCTTTGCAGCGCTGCTTCGTGGGCCGTGACGGATGTGCCGGCGACTGCGTCGGCGACAGCGAATACTTCAAACCCTTCGCGAAGAGCGTCCAGCGCGGGAAACGCCAGGCACACTTCCGTCCAAAGGGCTCCCATTATGAGCTTCTTGCGGCCGGTAGCCCGCACGGCGGCAACGAAGTCGCTATCCTCCCAAGCATTAATGCTGGTCCGGTCGATCCCGGTCACGCCGGGCAATGCGTCCCGGAGCGCGGGGACGGTGTCGGGGTTCGCGCCGCTCGCGACGCCGACTGTCGACAGCACGACAGGAAGGCCGAAGAGTTTCGCCGTTTTCGCGAGCGCCACGACATTGGCGAGCAGAAGACCACTGTCCATGGAACGAACGGTGTTGAACTGAGGCGCCTGATAGTCGATGAGAACGAGCGCCGCGTTTTCCGAGGTGAGCAATGCGTCCGTGATCGGATCTCGCTGAATTTGACTTGCCATGTGTTTCTCCTGATTGAAAGTGGTGAGAGCGCCGTGCGCTTACATACGGTGCTTGTTCATGTGGGGCGGGGCATGAGGGGATTTCACAAAACTAACTCCAGAGGGACCATAACCCGTGATCTCGACGATCACGGGGCCATGCGTCATAGCGAAGTGGTTTGCGTGGGCCGGTTCGGCGTAGACGCTGCCGGCGGGCAGACGTTTGACTTTGCCGGCGTCGAACTTGGAGCCATATCCAAAGTACCAAGTCCCTGAAATGACCGTCGCGATACGATCGTCTGGATGAGAATGAGCGGCGATCCGCGCATGGGGGCCGACTTTCAGAAGGATTGTGTAAAGCCCCTTCTGAGATGGATCGCCCCGGAGGACGACTTCCTGGACAAGCGGATTGCGTGACGAGCCGGTTTGGGACGGCAAGCGTGAGTGCGCCGCTTTCACTTCCGCCGGATTCAAGCGCAATTGGCCTGCGGATGATGGGGATTGCGCGGATGCGCTCAGCGATGGAAATACGAGGGAGAGCAGCGCGATCATTGGCGACAGCCAAGTGGCGCGTCGTTTGTGGGGTGGTGTCAGCATCTAAGTCCTCCTGATCTTGAAGTTCTGAAGCGAACCTATTATCACAGGTGAACCATTATGGCGGCGTTAGATCTGGCTCTTGTTCTTTCTCCGCGAGCCGCTTTGCGGGCAAAGCGGCTCACGTGTCATCGCGAATTGAGGTGATGGGGATTCAGGATAAGGGCGTTTCTAACTTCCCAGAGCGCGCACGACAAGCGCCAGGGCGTCCGCCGGCAGGTCAAGTTTGAGGGCGGCCTCATGGCCGGCGTCGGACATCTTTTTCCATGTCTTACGCACGATATCGATCACCTTCTCGTCGTCATGTTTGACGGCGAAGTCGGCGAAGTAATCCTGGAGGAAGACGAGGCAGATGACGTCTTCGAGCGTTTTCATCTCGGGGTCGCCGTTTAGGTTTTCTTTACGAAGAAGGCTTTGGACGCGCGCGATGACATCGCCGTCATAGTTGACTTCCTGGAGAACGGCCCCGGCGATTTCGGCGTGGCGTTTCTTGAGGTCGGTGCGCCATCGGAGGTAGCCGGTGCGATCCATGGGATAGTCGGAGCGGGGACTGGCCCAGCGCTGGATGTGCTGGCTGCGCGCGGCGAGCTGCAGCGCGGCGGAGGCGTTCGGAGCGAATTTCTCCAATTGCCGCGTCATACGCTGTGCATAGAGAAGCTCGCGCGGATGGGCTGCGCCGTCGACAATGTCGTGATTCGGATCTTCGGCGTTTATGGCGTCGAAGCGCTCGAACGCGGCCTGTAGGCGTTCGTTTTCGGTCATAATATCTCTCCCGGCGTTCTTATTCCGCGTCCGGCGGGCGCTCTCCTGCTTGGAGCGCTGCGCCGGACGCGAATGCCAATAGAGATTATTTGGTTCCGGAGTCGATATCGTAGACGATCGTGACGTCCGCCGTGACGACAATCTCCTGTGGAACGATCGGCGTGGTCTCGGCCGCATCCGACGCCCCGGCGCGCATGTTGAACATGACCGGCTGATAAGTCGGCGCGCCGCCCTCGTCCAGACTGATCAAGCGGCCCAGGCTGACGCCGGAAGCGCCCGCCATCAGGTCGGCTTTGCTGCGGGCGTTGGCGACCGCCGCGACGAGCGCGGCGCCCTCGGCCTTTTTGCGGTCCGAGAGATCGAAGGCCAGGCCGTTGACGTCGGTCGCGCCCGCCTTGGTCGCCTGATCAATGATGACGCCGCCCTTGGTCAGATCACGGATCGTGACCTGGATCGAGTTGCTGACCTGGTACCCCGTGAGGGGCGCCGGAGACTTTTTGTAGTCGTATTGCGGCTGGACCGTGTAATACTGGGTCTGAATGTCTTTGTCGGTGACGCCGCCGGCGTGCAGCGCCGCCAAAACGGCTTTGACGCGCGCGGCGTTTGAGCTTACGGCGTCCGCCTGATTGCGGGAAATCGTCGTGACGCCCAGGGTGGCGCGGAGAACATCCGGCTTAACCTTCGTTTCGGCGTGGCCATGCGATGTGATGCCTTCGCTCTGCATCACGAGACGATCGACGCTGCGAATAGGGGCCGCCGACGCCGGTGTCAGCGATCCCAGGCCAGCCGTAAAGACCGACGCCGCGACCAATGTCGCGGAAATATATGAAACTCGCACTCGTTTCTCCTTCAGTGTTCCGAAAAATGGTCTTGCATTTGATGAGACGCTGGAACGAACGGTTTGGTTCCCAGGTTCATTAAGATACGGCATTGTACCCAGCGCTTCGATTATTCCGGCAGCAAATCCGCAAAGACGAAGCCGTCACGCTCCACGATTTCACCCAATGTCGCGGCGACTGGATGATGGAACATCGGGCCGTCGAACGCGAACGAATGGAACTCGCCGGACTCGCCGCATGGATCCACATCGGCTGGGAGAGCGGAGAGAAAATCGCCGTCGAACATTCGGCCTGCGTAATCGGCGGGCAGGCGGCGGGGATCGACGCAGGTAAGACGGGCTTTCAGCCCAGCGGCGATCATCTCCTCGGCGAGCGCGTGCGTTGGCCGGCCCCAGATTGGAAAGACCGGGATCAAGCCCGTCTCGGTCAGGGAGCTTTCCCGGTAAGCGCGCACGTCTTCCAGATAAAGGTCACCGAAGGCGATGTGGGTGATATTCCATTCGTCGCGCGCCCTTTGCAGCGCCCGCGCCATGGCCGCCTCGTAATCGGCGTTGGAGCATGGCCAGGGGATCGGAACGATCAGGAGCGGCAGACCGGCCGCCTCCGCTTGCGCTTCCAGCAGCGTCCGGCGCACGGCGTGCATGGCGACACGGTCGAACTCGGCGTTGATCGTGGTGAGAAGCCCTGCGATCTCGTATTCCTGAGACTGCTGAAGCGTATAAAGACACCAGGCGGCGTCCTTGCCGCTGCTCCAGGAGAGCAGAAGACGGGGCCTGGCGGCGGGCGGCGCGGGGATGGTCATTCGTCGAGGCTCCTTCGTGGGTGAGAACAGATTGTATCGGAGCGAGTGTCACTATGTCAACATTGATTTTGAGAGATAGAGCTTTGGGAGAGAAGAGAAGAATGCTGCATTTGTCCGATGTCGAGACCGCCGCGGCCGTGGTGCGTCCGGTCATCCATCACACTCCGCTGATGACCTGCCGTACGATCGAAGAGCGCCTCGCGGATGGCGTTTCCCTGCGGCTCAAAGCCGAGAACTTTCAGCGGACCGGGGCGTTTAAAATTCGGGGCGCTTATTACCGAATGTCGCAGCTGACGGACGCTGAGAAGCGATGCGGCGTGGCGGCGGTCAGCGCCGGAAATCACGCGCAGGGTGTGGCCCTCGCGGCGCAGTTGCTGGGAATTCAGGCGACGATCTTTATGCCCGAGACGGCCAGCATCGCCAAGATGAAAGCGACCGAAGGCTACGGCGCCGAAGTCGTTCTCGCGGGCAAGAACTTCGACGAATCGGCGATCGCGTGTCATCGATATGTCGCCGAGAACGATGCGGTCTACATCTCCCCCTATGACGACGACGGCGTAATCGCAGGGCAGGGGACGCTGGGACTGGAGCTGCTTCAGGACATGCCTAATGTCGAAACAGTGATGATTCCCATCGGTGGCGGCGGCTTGTTCGCGGGGGTTGCGATGGCGATCAAGGAAAGCCGACCACACGTGCGTATTATCGGAGTTCAGGCTGAAGGCGCCGATACGGCGGCGCGCTCGTTCCACGCTGGACATCTTCTGCCGCGTGAAGAACCCGTCAGCACGATCTGCGACGGCATTGCGGTCAAGTCGCCAGCAGCGCGGACCTTCCAGTACATTCAGAAATACGCTGACGATGTGGTGACCGTCTCAGACTTCGCCGTCGCGGAGGCGATGCTGCTTCTGGTGGAGAGGGCGAAGCTGGTGGTGGAGCCGAGTGGCGCGGCGGGGCTTGCGGCGCTGCTCGCCGGCAAGGCCGACGCGCGCGGTGAAACGGCGGTAATCCTCTGCGGCGGCAATATCGATGCGCTGCGGCTGGCGGATATCGCCCAGCGAGAGATGCTCCGCGCGGACCGTTACCTGCATCTATTCACGGCCTGTGACGACCGCCCGGGATCGCTCGCGCGTCTGCTCGAAGTGGTCGCCACCGAGCGCGGAAATGTCATTACCGTCAGCCACAATCGGCTGAGCCCGCATATCGCTTTGGGTAAAACCCGCATCGAGCTGCTGATCGAAGTGCGAGACCGCAGTCATCGTGAGCAGATTCTGACGGCGCTGCGCGGTGATGGTTACCCCGTGGAAACCCTGCTGTAGCCAGCTGGCGTTTTGGATGAAGCGCGGCGTTGATTATTGATTCTCGACGCCCATCACGCGATAGCCGTTTTTTTCCCGGATCAATCGGTACAGGGCGTGAACTTCCTTGCCGTTTACGCCCGTCAGCGACAGCTCCATGGCGATCATCTGTCCGTTCTTGCTCGCAAAAGCACTCTTGTACTCCACGCTCTTCGAATTGCTGAACTCGGGATAATTTTGACGGATGATGGTGCGGAACATGTCTGGCGATCGGAATTGACTGCGGAGCATGACGCTTTGAAAGGCCATGGCTTTATTGTAGTCGTCTTTCTTGAAGGCGTCCAGCTGTCCTCCGATGCAGGCAATTGCATCTGCCCGCTCCTTGGGAAGCGCCATGCGCCAGTTGCGCGGGCCTCCCATATGGTCGTCGTGGAAGTCACGGTTCGCTTCTCCCTTGAGCCTTGGTGGATGCTTGACCTGGAAGTGTCGCAAAACGACGCCGCCGCTGATTAGCATCATGGCGATAAAGGCCCCCGCCGCGATGGTTCTTGGTTTCATATATTACCTCGCGCGTGGGGAGGATGATTGGCGATGCTGAGTTCTCGATACCCGTCATTTTCCAGGATCAGAAGAAAATCCCGGTTGTAGACTTTGCCGTCTTTATCGATGATGCTGGTTTGCAGGGTGACCATTCGTCCGCCGCTGTCAGCGTAGGCTCGCCCATACTTCACGGATTTCTGATGTGCGAACTCTGGATGCGCTTTAAGGGTCGCTTGACGGTATTTCTCAACCTGGCGGTATTCGCCTCTGGCGAATGCGCCTTGATATTGTTGAGCGGCGGCGTAATCATCCCGCTGGAACGCTCCCATCAGCCCTTGAACGCAATGGATGGCTGCAGTCCGTTCGGGCTCGGTCGCATGACGACCGAGGGGTTTTGACGACCATGACATGGCGGCGCCGCCGCCGGGCGAGCCCGCAACGCCCTGGCCACCGATACTGCCGCTCCTATTTGCCGTTGCGCTTACTGGGGATCGCTGCGCCTGTCGGTATCTCAGCGTCGCCCCCCCGCAGATCAGCGCCACGGCAATAAAAACTCCCACAGCAATGGTTCGCGAGTTCATCACAATCTTTCACTGCGCCTTTCGCATACGCCCGTCTCCTTGACATTTCGTTTCCTGCGCCTTCTTTTCCTGCGCGCTTGGGCATATTTTTACGGCGGCTTTCATATTGGAAGCTTACTTGCTCAGGAAATGTTCTTGCTAGGATGGTCTCGGTCGGCTTGACATTCGTGACGAGCGCCCAGTATAATAATCCCATCGCGTCCAGTCACGGGCGATTAGCTTAGTGGTAGAGCGCCTCGTTCACATCGAGGAGGTCGGGGGTTCGAATCCCTCATCGCCCACCAAGATCACTTCTGCGGGGTATGATCACCGTGATTCATACCCGCATGGTCAAAGCTCCCGTAATCAACCCCTCATTCTCGCAGGCTTCAGTGTTCGGCTGTTCCATTTCAATCTTGGAAGGACCAGCGTTCGATGAAACTGCACGACGCCATCTCAGACTATCTCAACTACATTTCTGTCGAAAAAGGACACGCTAAATCCACGTGTAAATCATACACGGCATGGTTACGCCATTTCGAGAAGTGGCTTACGGAAAACGGCTATCCTGATGCCGATCTTGCCGCGTTCGACATAGCAGTGCTGCGTCGATATCTGTATACACTCAGTGGCCGTGGATGTCGCCCACGAACTATTCGGGGAGCTTTCGCTCCAATCAAGGCGTTAGGAAACTTCCTTTTAACCAACGGCGCAATTGACGCAAATCCATCGAACGCATTGACAATGCCAAAGAGAGACGCCGCCCAGCGGCTCACCGTTTCCACGGAGGAGGTTGGGCGGCTCCTCCAAGCGGTTGAGCGCATCAGAAACCCGCGTAAAAAAGCGCTGAATCGAGCGATCCTTTCTGTCTTAGTCTATTCTGGGGTGCGCGCTCAAGAACTTCTCGATTTGGAAGTGGGCCACGTCAATATCGCCAACAAAACACTGCTTGTCGCGTCGGGCAAGGGTAGCAAGTCACGTCAGCTTCATCCGCCTGCGGAATGCTTGTCAGCTTTATCCGAGTGGCTTGCATTGCGCGAGCCCGACTGCAAAGTTCCGTTTCTATTTGTATATGATCGCGGTCGCCGCATTGGCTACCAAACGCTGTGCCAAACGCTGGAGGACATTAAAGCTCTTGCCGACCTCTCTGGGCAGCCGAATATCAAGTGCCATAGCTTGCGTCACGCATTCGCCACAAGAATGATGGAGAACGGCGCGCCAATCAAGGCTATCCAATCCGCCATGGGTCACAGTTTGACCGAGACGACGTTTCGTTATCTCCATCATGCGGAAGTCCAGAACAAGCTGATGTCAGAATATGCTTCCTTGAATATTGCAACGGCGCAAGATGTTGCGGAAACGCCCAAAGCCGCGACGCGGCGATCTGATTTCATAAAGCGCAGG
Source organism: Capsulimonas sp. (assembly GCF_039929585.1). NCBI lineage: Bacteria > Bacillati > Armatimonadota > Armatimonadia > Capsulimonadales > Capsulimonadaceae > Capsulimonas > Capsulimonas sp. The sequence continues at coordinate 28,081 of NZ_JBDSQY010000228.1, read as the reverse complement.
CGGGATGGTAACTCGTAGACCGATCTCGAACTGCTGACGGCGCAGTGCATCTTATTGCCTCGGAGTATCCGCGTAATGCGGATACTCCGAAGAACTTTAGAAGAGCACAAGTCTCAGAGCGACTATTCAATCGGCAAAGTCGCCCCCTCGAAACCACCGCACTCTCCACCATCCTCCAGATACTGCGGCCGAAACGGCCCAACGATCCCCTCCGTCAACATGGGGATCGGCGCGCCCGACCCGTTTTCAGCCAGCCGCTTGACGCGGCGCACATCGGGATGGCTGGCGGCGATCCGCTCCGCCCAGGCACTGGCATGGTTGTTGATAATGCTTTTAGCGGCGGCGACTTCCTGTGCGGTTCCGTGGTAAATGACGGTTTCGTTGGTAAATCCGCGCGGGGAGATTTTGATGTAGGTTGACATATCGATCCTTCTTGGCGGCTTAGGCCGCTGGCTTTGATATCTTGTATTCGTGCCTTTTTGCCAAAACCGCACAAGATTTTTTGATCAAGAAAAAATTATTTTTGAGATGGCGGCGCAAGTGGGAATCTTATTCGGGCGGTAAGAGCAGAGCGACTATGGAGAATACGGATCGAGTGTGCAGGAACAGAGTGATGCGCTCGCCATGAGGCCGAGGTATTCTAAGAAAATGTCTATTCAGTACAAGAATAACGCCTATCATGAAGCGGGGCACGCCGTGGTGGCTCACTTAGTCGGCCTAGACTGCGTGCAGGTCGCGATCCAAGTGCGAAATGGATACTGCGCTTTCATCGAACCCCCTGATCTTTACCTGCGGCTTCGAAGTCGAGATCAGGGCGCAACGTCGTGGGCGAAAGCGAAAGCTGTGATGTTGGCTGGAGGCGTGGAGGCGGAATCGGTTCTGCTGAGAGCCAGACACATTGTCGGTAATCAAGATGATCGAGGCCAGATTGCTTCTTTGCTCGCTGACATCAACCCCGCCCCAGAAATCGATGCTCCGTCGCATGAATGGTCATTGTGGCAGAGGAAAGATCAAGAGATGCGGCGGCGCATTAGACGCAGAGCGAGGCGTCTTGTCGTCTTTGCCTCTGCAGCGATTTCCACGCTCGCCGAACACTTGATGGAGAAGCGAACTATCGTTGGCTCGGAAGTGATCGAACTCATAGAGCCGCTGCTTCCTGCGCACCAGGACTGGTCAATGGTCGGCTGGTTGGATTGTTCCAGTGGCATATTGCATCAAGGATCAGTCGCTCAGAGAATCTCATGATTTTTCCGATTTTTGACACCCGATAATAAGCATATAAAGTATCGTGAGTAACCGCAACCCGATGGCGCCAACTACGGCGACGGATCAACTCCGTGGCGGACCCCGTTCACTTCGCGAGTTTCAATTCCGCCGTCCCCCGAACTGGGTATCATATGTAGAACGCAGAGGCGTGATAATCAAAGGACAAATCATCATGGCATTTTCAGCAGTCAGCAAAAAATCAGGCACAGAATACTTCCTCCATGCCCGCACCGCCGCGAACGGCAAGACAAAGCTCTACTTCTTCGGCAAAGAAGTGAAGGATGGTGCAGTCGATGCGCTGCCCGATGGATATGAGATTTCGGAGAACGCGCTCACGGGATTGCCGATCTTGAAGAAGGCTGTGGCAGGGTAGGGATGGATGTCTGCGTGATGCGCAGGCGATCAGTGTCGTGGCGGCGCGGGCGAAATGTCCGTGCCGTCTTTTTGATTCTTCCTATCTTGGCAAGATATGCCGCCGTGAAGCTGTCTTCGTGAATGGCGAGTTTTGGTGCTCATCACAGATTGCAGTTCAAGAATTCACAGTTCAGACATTCGGGTACAATCGATAATATGGCGGCACAGACGAAATTCACAGTGTGGCTTACGAGATGCGGATGACAGAACTGGAGCAACTACAAGACGAATTAGCGCGTCTGCGTCAGGATCATCATGCGTTTATCGATGATGCCTCCGATTTACTAGCCCGACTTGATCGTGGAGGACGATTTCTCTATGCCAATGGTACCTGGCTCCGAACGACAGAAGCTTCCGCCGCCAATGTACTGAGGAAGACGATGCGAGAGCTAGGAGTGCTGTCAGATCAAAACTTGTCTTTGTGGGAGCAAGCTGTTTCATCCGCCTTCAGTGTAGGGCGCGAAACGCACATTCACTTTGAACTTTCCAGTCCCAGTCGCGGTGTTGGCTTCTTCAAAGCGATTTTTCGACCTGAGATCGGCCCTTCAGGTGTTGCAGACGGCGTAATTGTTGTTATCCATGATCTCACCGAACGCAGAAACACTGAAGACAATTTTCGCGTCAGCGAAGATCGACTGCGGCTGGCGCTGGAGGCTGCGGAAATCGGCACATGGCACTGGGACATTCCCGCGAACCAGCAGACGTGGTCGGAGAAATGCAAAGTTCTCTTCGGTTTGCCGCCAAACGTCCCCGTGAGTTATGAGACTTACCGCGCGCGGCTGCACCCTGACGACAGTAAACTGGCGCGCTTACGTGTTGAGCGTGCGATTGAGCTGGGCGAGCCCGTGGAAAGCGAATATCGCGTCGTGTGGCCTGATGGGTCCATACACTGGATTTTCGCCAAAGGTCATCCCTTCTACGACGCGCAAGGACGGCCAGCACGCTTTGAGGGAATTATCCAGAGCATTGATGCCCGCAAGCAAGCTGAACATGCTGCGATGGAAGCGGCGGATCGAAATCGCCGCTTTCTGCAAGACGTGCTGCTTTCCGTCACTGATGGTAAACTGCATCTATGTCATTCTTCCGACGAACTTCCCCTACGTCTCACGCCCTGTTCTGATTCAATTGTGCTATCGACATCCGAAGGTCTTTCAGATATCCGTCATCGAGCTCAGGAAGTCGCTCTGAGTCAGGATTTTTCCGCCGAAGGTTGTTATGACCTTATCACTGCCGCGAGTGAAGCGGCCATGAATGCAATTGTTCATGCTGGGGGCGGAGAGGGCGTTGTGTGCAGTGACGGAGACAAAATCCAGGTTTGGGTGAAGGATAGCGGGAAAGGCATCGACATGGCGCACTTACCACATGCCACGCTGAAGATGGGATATACTACGGCGGGAACGCTGGGGCATGGCATGAAGCTGATGTTGTCTACCGCCGACCATATTTGGCTGCTGACGACACCATCGGGAACGACGGTGGTAATTGAGAAAGATCGCCTTGCGAAGGAACCTGATTGGTTTTAAGATGTATTTGTAACACGACTATCATTAGCGATTCTCTTTTTTCAGTTAAAGCCGTCTTTAATGCCAGGCGTTTATCATTATGCTAATCTGAACGACGATTTGCAATACATGAACCATGGGTATAATTATCGCTAGGTATGATCTTATCATACAGTAACTGAGGTTTCCATGCCACGCGCCAATTTGCTTCTTCACGAGGCAATGACCTACATTCTCAATATCGGCGACAGTATTCGAGACCCATTATTGATTCTAGATACCAATCTTCGAGTAGTGTCGGCGAATCGATCCTTTTACAAAACTTTTCGATCAACGGCGGATGAAACTGAGAATCAACAGCTTTCCGACCTCGGGAACGGGCAATGGAATATTCCTGAACTTATCTCGCTCCTTACAGAAATCCTCCCAAAAAAGAATTCCTTCGACGACTTCGAGATATCCCACGATTTTCCAAAGATCGGGCGTCGTGATATGCTGATCAATGCCCGAAAGCTGTTCGGTGCAGGTAACCGCGCTGATCTTCTCGTTCTCGCCATAGAAGATGTCACTGAACGTAAGCAGGCGCTGGAAGCGCTCGCTGTCTCAGAAACGAGATATCGCCGTTTGTTTGAAGCGGCTCGCGACGGCATCTTGATCCTTGATAGCGAGGATGGAAAGATCACCGACGCCAATCCTTTCATGACGGAACTGCTGGGTTATTCCCGTGAGGAATTTATCGGCAAAGAACTCTGGGAGATCGGCCTCCTCAAAGATGAAGCAGCAAGCAGGCATGCTTTTCAGGAATTGAAGCAGCACGGCTACATTCGCTACGAGGATATACCGCTCGAAAGCCAGGGCGCCACGGAGCGTGAAGTGGAGTTTGTGAGTAATATTTATCAGGAAGGGAATTCCTCGGTCATTCAGTGTAATATTCGTGATATCACGGAACGAAAGATGCTGGAGGCAAAGCTCGCCGCCGATCAAAAGCAGGACAAGAAGATCGCGGCTGATTTACAGCGCACTATCCTCTTCCAACCATCCGAAGACGCATTTTCTGGTCTGGCCGTTCAAACGGTTTATTCCATGGCATCGGATGAAGCGCTGGTCGGTGGAGACTTCTGGGATACGTTTGCCTTTGATAACGGGCATGTTGCTCTGGTTTGCGGCGACATCATGGGGCACGGTCTTTCGTCCGCCGTTTTTTCTAGCGAGATCAAATACATCCTGCGAGGCTACACTCGGGAACACGAACAGCCATCACGCATTTTACATGAGATAAATCATTATCTTTCGCAAAGCAATCGCTTGTTTTTGAACGGGATAAATACCGAAGGCGGCGATATGCCAGTGTGTCTGTCACTGGCGATCATAGAACGTGAAACAGGGATAGGTACGCTTGCGGTTGCGGCGATGGAGTGGCCGCTCTTGGTTCGCGCCGATGGCGCCACGGAGGTCTTAAAAGCGTCAGGGATGCCGCTGGGTATCCATATCGGTCAGGAGGCGGTTTACAACCAGGTGGACTTCAAGCTTGCAAAAGGAGATACGCTCGTGATGACCACGGATGGAATTACCGAAGCCCGTCATGGGAAGAAGTTCCTGGGCGATGACGGCCTGGCGCGGTTGGCAGTGAAGAATCACGGGGCGTCGCTGAAAGCAATGGCAGAGGCAATTCTCAACGGCGCGGTTGAGTTTGCGCACGGAGAATTGCGTGACGATGCTTGCCTGGTTCTTGTGCGGAAAACGTGAGATCATTCTTGCAGGAAAAACTTTGAGAACTGTTTAGCTTTGAATTTCTTCAGCGCAAACCGACATGATTTTGGGGGCGATGGCGGAAAGCGGCAGGATGAAATCCACATCGCCTGTCATTGCGGCGCTGCATGGCATGCGTGGAAAATCGCTGCTTTCTTCATCTTGAGCAATCGTGACGCCGCCATTGGATTTAATCTCCTGTATTCCCTCGGCTCCATCACAGTTGTTACCTGTGAGGACTACACCGATGACGCGGCTGCCGATTCTACTGGCCAAGCTCTGAAATAATACATCCACAGATGGCCGAGCAAAATGAATTTTCGGGCCGATAGAGAACGTGATGGCGCCATCGTGGGAAAGGATGAGGTGCTTGCCTGGTGGAGCAATGAACACGGTGTTTGCTGCCAGTCGGTCATTTTCCTCTGCTTCTCTGACGCAAAGGCGCGTGTGGCGGCTTAAGATTCTCGCCAATAAGCATTTCCTATGGGGACTTGTGTGTTGAACAATAATGATCGCTGCGGGAAGGTTGGAAGGTAAGGCCGATAAAATCACGCTGATCGCTTGAAGCCCGCCTGCGGAAGCACCGATACCAACCACATAATGCTGAGCGGAAGCATGGGGAAAGAATGATGTGTGATCGGTTGAAACAATTGGACTTACTTGAGCCATCATATGATCATTCTTCCGCCTGAACATCCATGAACTTGTGAAACTGACTTAATTTAAACACTCGTTCAGGCTGAGAATATGGCTGAACAATAATCCGTAGTTTACCGCCAATAGCCTCCACTTTGCGCAAGTGGAGAAGAAGAGCTAGACCTGCGCTGTCGATAAAGTCAACCTTGCTGAGATCAACAATGACGACATCTGGTTGAGTATCAGCCACGGCCTCTACGATGCTCGCCTGGACCGTTGGCGCAGAGAAGAGATCGAGATCGCCCTCAATACCGAAACGCATCACTCGCCCATCGCCTAAACGGTGTTGGACAACATTAGTCTCTTGCATAACTGTGGAAGCCCTTGAATGGTTGAGTTTCTCAGAGCATACCCAATTATTGGACTTGTCGGCCCACCCGCATGAACGATGGCATTCATTCCTGTTTCGCTGGCCGCTGTGACCAGATCATGCCGCCCTTTCTTCTGTGCGCCCTGTTCGCTCGGTCACTTCCCAAATTCTTTGTCGTAAATTTGTGCAATTCCGAGTTCAGATTGTGTAAATGCGTCTGCGCGTCGTGCAGCTTGGTGATATCTATGACAAAAAACATAAAGCCAAGCACGTTATCTACAGTGTCCGTTTCTGGACTGAGGATAGTACGGACGAAGCATCGTCCTCAGATGGCGTAATCCATCAGAATGTCGTAACTCACCGTATTTCCAGCAAGCGTATCTTCCAAATGGGAGCGAATAGTGAGATACGCGGCCTCGCCAATCACGTCCTGGATTCGCTTTCCTTGCAGATCAGGAGGCTGAAGGCCAAACCACTTCTTGTACGTTTGATTGTTGAATCGATAGCGGCCATCGGCACCGACATAAGCTATCAGCAATGGGTTGTTGTTTGCAATAAGCAGTAAACGCTCTCTGGAGATTTCGACCTCATCGGAGCCATGAGATTCTGATTCATCAGTGTCGTACATCGTGCTTCCTTGCAAATACCCTACTGGTATTTATACCGTGAAATCGACGTGTATTTTGTGTGCTTATCTCACAGCATAAAGCGCTAATTGCGTCGCGCCAGCAAAACCGCAACGTCGTCACGGAATGAACCATTAGCAAAAGCACTAGCCTTGGCGACCAGCGTTTCAGCTTGAGATTGAACATCAATGTTCATGGGCAGTTCTGTCACAAGCCGCAATAATCCATCAGTCCCGAGTAGATCGCGACGATCTTGTCCCGCCTCGCTGATGCCATCCGTGTAGAGGAGAAGAGCATCACCTGATGACAATGTGAATTGTTGTTCACCATATTCCACATGCGCCGCAACACCCAGCGGTGGCCCCGTGGTTCCTGTGGCTTCCACCCTTCCGTCTGCTCGCTGAATCAATGCAGGTTCGTGTTCGCATGAACAAAATGTAATCGTTCCTGTGGCGACATCGTAGACACCGACCCAGGCAGTGACGAAACCAATGAGCAGATCATGGGCAGTGACGATGGAGTTAAGTGCTGTGGCGGCTTGAGCGGGGGCACGGTAAAGGTAGAGTGTCGTGCGCAGGCTATTGCGGATCAGGGCGAGCTGCTGGGCAGCGGCAAGACCCTTCCCAGATACATCGCCGATCACGATGGCATACAGTTCTTTATCGATAGCAAAGACATCCATGAAGTCGCCGCCAACCGACGCCTCATCGAGTGCGGGCCGCGTGAAGCTACCGATGGATAGACCAGGGACATGCGCGGGAACCGCTGGCTGCAGGGCCTCCTGAAGATGCTGAGCAATCGCATGTTCTTTGCGGCTGACGCGGGCTGTTTCCAACGCCGTTCGCGTCAGTGTCGCGGCTTGTTCGATCAGCGCGATTTCATGCGCCGTCCAGATGCGTGGCTCATCCATGGAAGCCCACAGCGCGGCTACCAATTGCCCATCGTCGAAGAAAGGCACCGCCAACAGCGCGCGATTTTGGGAAGAGAGCATCCCCTGGGCGATGGCTGGGGACAGCACCGCGTGTACATCGGGAATAACCGCCGTTTCGCCACTTGCGAACAGTTCCGTGAGCATCTCCTTGAAGTCCGAGAGGCGGTAGTCGCCAGCAAGAGAGGCAAGGTCGCGTCGGTGGTAATCACGCCCCGCATGGGCGGTGTCATGAGGCGCATCGTAGGTAAGATAGAAGCAGCGGGACACGCCCAGCGCTTCCCCGACCAGTGTTGCCGCCTGTTCCTGAATCGCGTCGGGGACGAGTTCGCTGCGAATGGCTAGGCCGATACGTCCGATAAGCGCTTCTTCTTTCAGACGTGCTTGCTGCTCGGTAAGTAAACGCGCCGTTTCCACAGCGGATCGAGTCTGGGCCGCGACCGCCTCCACAAGTCTGATCTCTTCATCTGTCCACTTACGCGGCTCGTCGGCCATCGCCGCAGAAAGGGTGGCAACTAGTCGCCCCTCCTCGAAAATTGGTACGGCGATAGCGGATCGCAATCGAAGCTGGCGAAGGGCTGTAAGAAGCACCTCGGGAAAAGCCCACTGCTCGTCCATCGCATCGGTGACCACGAGAGCCTGCTCATTGGGATAATAGTCTTCTGGGTTTACCTCGAAGTCTGAAATTCGATAGCGGCCCGCCACGGATGGTAGATCGGCGTGATGGTAGTCCTGGCCGACCCAGTTCAAGTCCGCCGCAAGATCGAAGAGTGAAAAATAACATCGATCAGCGCCGAGCGCCTCGCCAAGTGCGCGCACCGCCACTTGCTGGATTTCTTCAGGGTTCGTGGTGGCGCGGATCGCCTGCAAGATGCGGCTTAGCAGCGCCTGATGCTCGGCTCGCGTTCGCAGTTCAAATTCGACTTTCTTCCGTGAAGAAATGTCGATGGTGATCCCATCAAAACGGATGGGAGTTTGATCTGCCGCATAGTGGAAGCGCCCGATTGCATTGATCCAACGTATCTGTCCTTCCTGGCTGATGGTGCGATATTCCACGTTATAATCGACGTGGCCAGCCATGGCGCGCTCGATGGCGACGCGAGTTGGCTCACGGTCATCGGGATGAAGGATCAAGTAGAACAGCGCAAAGTCGATATCCGCGTCAGGCGGCAGAAAGAAATGGCGCTTGCACGTTTCATTCCAAACGATCTTGTCCAGCGGCAAGTCGCAATAGAACGTCCCAAGTTGGGCCGCGCTGACCGCGAACGCCAAATCGTCTTGGCTTTGCCGCAGCTCTTCTTCGGTTCTTCTCAGATCGGCGATATCCAGAAGAATGCCTTCCATACGGTATGGAGCACCTTGGCTGTCATAGTAACACTGGCCGCGCGATATTTGCCAATGCACGCTTCCGTCAGACCAGACGGCGCGGTACGCGACATCGTATCTCTCGCCGCTTTTCACGGCGTCCGTGATCGCCTGCTGTGTTCGCTCCCGATCATTGGGATGGATCGCGTCCATGAACATTTCGTAGGTGGGGGTATCGACCGTGGGCAAGCCCAGGAGATCGCGCGTTGTATCCGACCAGAACAGCTCGTTCTTGACGATGTCCCAGCGCCAAGTCCCAATTTGAGCGCCCTCCACAAAAAGCTGCTGGCGTTTCTCGCTGTCTTGCCGTTCGTTCTCCAGATGCTTACGTGTGGAGATGTCCACAATCACGGCGATCAAATAAAGCGGGGTGTTTGTGGTTGTATCGCGTTCGAGGGAGGCTGATACATTAGTCCAAAGAATGCCGCCGTCTTTCCGTAGATATCGCTTCTCCAACGAGCAGGACTCGATTTCGCCCGCCCATAGTTGTCGAGACAGGTCGATATCTTTGGGAATGTCTTCGGAATGCGTAATCTGCTGATCGTTGAGCCTGAGCAGTTCGTCATGCTCGTATCCCAGCATGACACAGAAACATCGATTTACGGCGCGCCACGAGCCGTCAGGGGCGATGTAGGCGAGACCGATCTGAGCCGTATCAAGGAAAGATTCCCATTGATATTGCGTAGAGGTGTTCCTCATTGAGGGGCCACAGCGCGATCTACAACTTGATTGTCTGTGTTTGACATGAGGTGGATTAACGTCCAATGGAAAATCAAGGCGCGAAGGAAGCAAATGTGCGAGGGGATTATTGTCCATCGCGTTGAAGCACAAATCCGAGAAGCCTGAATCGCTGGGAAATGGACCGTGCAACAAGCGTGGACGGTCAATTGTCGCTGGCCACGGGTCAATTGCTACGCTATATGTAAATTATACCACGGAGGGCGCCGAAGAGTCAGGAAATGGGTTGCGCGATGCTACGGGAACATGGACTGGGTGCGGCGCTAATACGAGAATGTTCCTGCCAAAGGGATATGAAACTACCGCGAACATGCTTAAGGTGTTGCCGATCCTGAAGAAGAAAGTTGCGGCGTAGGGGACGAATGGGGCTTTAGCGACTTCCGCACCATAAGCCCCATTGAACTCATCACGGCCACTATGAAGCGACGCGATCTACGTGAGTAATGTCTTCTCGGATTTACGCAGCATCACGGCGTTCACGGCGACGATGATCGAGGAAGCCGACATAAGCAGCGCCGAGACTTCGGGGCGCAGCGACCATCCCCATGCGTGGTAAAAGACGCCCGCCGCCACGGGAATCGCCGACAGATTGTAAATACTGGCCCACACCAAGTTCTGTTTCATCTTTCGGACGGTCGCCTTCGAAATCAAAATCGCATTCAGGATGTCGAGCGGGTCCGACTTCATGAGTACGACCTTGGCCGCTTCAATCGCCACGTCGGTGCCTGCGCCAATGGCGATGCCTATATCCGCCTGCGCCAGTGCTGGCGCGTCATTCACGCCGTCGCCGACCATTGCAACAAACTTCCCTTCGACTTGAAGCTGCTTGATATAGTCCGCCTTGTTCTCTGGAAGCACTTCGGCGAAGACGCGGTCGACCCCGACTTCCTTGCCCACAGCCTCGGCCACTATCTTGTTGTCGCCGCTGATCAGCGCGGTCTGGATGCCCAATTTCTTGAGCTCCGCCACAGCTCGCTTTGCCGAAGGCTTGACGGGGTCGCTCACGCCGACCACCGCCACCGCTTTATTCTCGACGGCAAGCAAGATGACCGTCTGCCCTGCCGCCATAAACTTGTCGAGGCTAGACTGAATGGGTGTGAGATCGATTTTAGTATCGGTGAGGAAGCGGGCATTTCCCACAAGAACGTGCTGGCCCTTCACAACCGCTTTCAGACCATGGCCTGCGATGTTTTCGAAATTCTGGACCTTCTCTTCGAACTGAAGCTTGCGTTTCTTGGCTTCTTCGAGGATCGCCACGGCAAGCGGATGACTGGAATTGCGTTCGGCTGCGGCAAGTATCTTCAGCGCCTCATCTTCCGTGGTCCCGTCCGCCACCGCGACATTTACGACGCGCGGTTTTCCCTCGGTGAGAGTGCCTGTTTTGTCCAGCGCCACCGCCGTGATGCGCGACGCGCCTTCCAGGGTCGCCGCATCCTTGATAAGGATATTGTGCTTTGCCCCGAGCCCCGTACCGACCGCCACCGCTGTTGGTGTCGCCAGTCCCAAAGCGTCAGGGCATGCGATCACGACCGCTGAAATTGAAAACGTCAGCGCGGTCAAGAACGATGCGCCCGCTCCCCATCTCCAGGCAACGAACGTGATGACTCCCGCGCCGACCGCAAGCACGACTAGATAGGCCGCAGCTTTGTCCGCCAGACGCTGACCTGGCGCTTTCGAATTTTGCGCCGTTTCCACAAGCTTGGCGATCCGCGCGAGAGTCGTTTCCTCGCCGACACCTGTCGCTTTGAACTTGACCGATCCCGCGCCGTTGATCGATCCCGCTACGACCTTGTCACCAGGATTCTTCTCCACGGGCAAGCTTTCGCCTGTTACCAGCGCCTCATCGACAGACGTTTCGCCTTCCGTAATTTCGCCGTCCACGGGAATGCGGTCTCCTGGACGCAGTGCGAGTAAGTCACCCTGGACGACTTCCGATGTCGCCACTTCGATTTCTTTGCCATCGCGGATCACGCGCGCTTTAGGCGGGACCAATTTGAAGAGGGCCTGCAATGCATCGGATGTGCCGCGTCGAGACTTCATCTCCATCCAATGGCCGAACAGCACAAACGTCACCAGCATCGCCGCCGCTTCGTAGAAGAGGTCAGACGAACCCACGAGCGTCAGATACACGGAAGCGAGGTACGCCGCCAGCACGCCGACCGCGATAAGCACGGACATATCCAGCTTGCGGGCCCGCAGCGCGAAAAATGCTCCCGAGATAAACATCCAGCCGCACCAGAACACCACGGGGGTGGTCAGCGCCAGGAGCGCCCACGATCTCGCCGCAGCAGGAATGCTGATTGTAATCCCAAGCATTTTGCTCATTGGCGAAAGCAAGACGATGACCACGGAGAACGCGAGTGCGACCCAAAATTTATGGCGGATGTCCGCCTCCATCCCCTTGGCCATCTCGGAATCGTTCATGTCGTGGGACATCCCTCCGTGGTCGTGGCCCTTCAGTTGATGCTTTTCGCCGTCGTCAGGCATACCCGCCATGTCCTCCATCGCGGGGCGGGGCGCGTCGGATTGATCTTCGGCATGTTCATGGGCATGCCTCTCATGAGGATTGCCTTCGTCCACTGATTCGTTGTTTTTTGCCGTCGCTGTGTGATTCTCATGTGTTTGTTGCATAGTGTTCACCATCTTTTCTTTCGCCCATCACGTACGCTCGCAATTAACTGACGTGTCGCAACCGCGATGCGACCACTGGAAGTTGTTTCCATCCGAGCAAAATACCGATAAGGAGTAGGGACACGCTGGTCAGCAAATACGGCGCCTGCGCTTTCCAGGCAAATAGCGCCGCGCCGATGATCGGACCTAACGCTTGCCCGAGATTGTTCGCCGAGTTTTGCAGGCCAAGGGCGGCGCCAGTGGCGGAGCCGCCGCTTTTGGAGATGGCTGTCGAAAGGTTGGGAGAAACAAATGCCATGCCAAGAGCGATCAACCCCACAGTCCCATAAACGAGCGGCTCGGCTCGCAGCGCCAGGAGCAGCAAAAGACCGATCCCCATAAGAAAGAACCCAATGGAAATCTGCGTTCTTTCCGCCACTCGCCCTGACAAATAGCTCACCGCGCCTGCCTGGAATACCGACATTACGGAACCGCAGACCATGAACGCGATGGCGACTTGCGCGGGGTCGTAGCCGAGCTTGGCCTGCGTGAACAACACAAACGCGGTCTCAAATAGCGCGAGACTGAGCTGGCTCATCACCGACAAACCTAGCGGCAGTCGAATTCTGCGGCTCACCTCTCGCCAGTTCGACGCCTGAGTTGGCGGCGATGTAGATTTTGGATGGATCGATTTCGATTCTGGAAGCCATCGGAGAGCGGCGAGGAGGGCGGCGAACGACATCAGCGCCGCCGCGAAGAACGGGAGCGAAAAACTGTTGATCAGAAGGTGCCCAAATCGCGAGTAGAGATGCCCGTCGCGCCATGCGACCATGCCGCCAAGCGCGGGGCCAGTCACCGCGCCCAGGCTCACCGCAGTCCCGAGCCAGGCCATGCCCCGCCCTCGGGCTTTTTCGTCCGTGGCGTCGGCGACGTATGCGGCTGCGGCTGGCATCGTAGCCGAGGCTAAAATACCGCCGAGGATACGCGCGAGGTAGAGGAGCGGCAAGGTGGTCGCCATGCCGAACAGCAACTGCGCCATGCCGTAACCTGCCATTCCCATCAATAGGAGTGGTCGCCTCCCGACTTTGTCCGAGAGCCGTCCCCAGAATGGAGCCAGCAGAAGCTGCATGAGTGAAAAGACACTGGTTAGCATCCCCACATGCCAGGCCATCGTCTTGTGCGAATCGCCAGCGGACATCGCCAGGCGCTCGGCGTAAAATGGCAGCACGGGCAGGGTGACGCCAAATCCTATCGAAACCACAAAAAGACATGCGATGAGGACGAAGAGATGTTTTCGCATTGTGGTCAGCATTTTCGAGCGTGTTTGGCGCAGGGGCTGCGAATGAACGAGATGGTTTATTCGCAGCCTCTTGTGGTCAGACAGTCATTCCATGAATTCGCCCATGCGAATTACATCTTCATGCCAGCCATGGAGTCTTCTTTCGCGGCATCATGAACTACGCCGTGCATCGCCAGGCTCGTATGGATACCTCCGTCAAGGATTTCATGAGCGCGCGAAACTTCGTTCGCGCTTCCATGAACCACGACCAGGAACTCGCCCGCTTGCAGTCGCTCCTGATAGATCAGGGCTTGATCTCTTGGGATACCGAGCGCCACGAGGCCGTTGATGAGCGCTCCCACGCCCGCGCCGCCGATGGCGCCAGCAATCATTCCCGAGAGCGGGCCCATCACCATGAACGCCCCGAGCGCGGGCATAATGAAGAACCCCATGGCTCCGAGCATTAGGCCGAAGATGCCGCCAAACCATGCGCCGTCGCCTGCTCCCGCAAGCGCTGCGTCCGCTGGCCGATAGAAGCCCTGAATATCCTCGTGAGTTTCAAAGTTGCGCCCGATAATCGAGATCGTTTCGACGGGCAGGCCATCGGCTGCGAGGCGGCGCACCGCTGCTTCCGCGTCAACGTGACTGCGATAGATCGCGACTATGGACTCAGGCGCCGCATTGACCGTATTTGGAAGTATGCTGTTCATGTGATTCTCCTGGCGACTCCGTAGACTGCGTTACTTGGACTTGGGCGTGACCATCATATTGCAATGGTATGTCTGGCCCATACAACTCATGGTTCCTGACATCTTCATGGGTTTGTTCATCGGCATTTTGCCCATGTCCATCCCCTTACCATCTTTGCCCATCATGGAATGCGCCTTCATTCCCTTGGATTTCCCCATGGGCATCATATCGCACTTCATTTGACACGCCTTGCCGTTGGCGGTCACTGGGCCGTCCATTTTCATTTCGCCCATCATGCTGCATGATTGGCCCGATTTCATCTGTCCGCTTTGGGCGTGAACGACTGCGCCAAGCATCAGGGCAGCGGCGGCGTAGACGGGGACTTTCTTTAACATGGATGTATTCATAGTCGTATTCCTTTTGGTCTTTCAATCGTGAATTTTGCAGTCTCTTTCAACTGCGGGACTGCGTATTGCATCTGAACCTATTGCCAGCAAGCTCCCTTCTTGCACCCAACGGACTATCGGATAAACTCGGGTCGAAAACCATTCATACCTTTTCATCGCTGCTGGTTGGATCGGTCCCTGTTGACGCCTCCATCCGAGACATGTTGTGTGCTCCATGCCCGTGGTGCATAAAGAGATGCATCAGCGGGCAGGCAAGCAGCAAGAGGAACGGCCATTGCGGCCAAACATGTCGTCAGTGCGTCGCGGCCAAGACCGCAGCGACAATGCCGAGTGAGACGCACAACGCAGTGAGCGCCCAAAAGCCCTTGCCGCGCTTCGTCTGGACCGTCTTTCGCATGTCGATCTGGTTTTCCATGTTCATCGTACCGTTTCTCCTGCGGCGCCGTTTAAAGAATGAGCTTATGCATCGGCTATCATGACGGAAACGTTAAAGTCAGAAGCTCCTGGGCCATACTCAATTGTAGTCGAAGCGCTGCAAACAAACATCCGCGTTATGGCCGATTCTACTACCGACAGTAGAATGTCAATTTGTTAAAGTCGCACATTCTTGAGACGAAGCGAATTGGTCACCACAGTGACGCTAGAAAACGCCATTGCCAGGGCCGCGATCATCGGGTTCAATAAGCCCATTGCCGCCATTGGAATGCCGACGATGTTGAAGATAAACGCCCAGAACAGGTTCTGACGTATGATTTTCATCGTGCGCCGCGACAGAAGTATCGCATCGGCAACCCCTCCAAGATCGGCGCGCATCAGCGTAATGTCCGCTGCTTCCATGGCGACATCCGTTGCCTTGCCCATCGCGATCCCAAGATCGGCCTGCGCCAGAGCGGGCGCGTCATTCACGCCGTCGCCTACCATCGCCACGGCTTGCTTGCCGTCGTTCTGCCAGGACTTGATCGCGGCGGACTTTCCTTCAGGTTTCACGCCCGCTTGTACGTCACCGATGCCCAATTGCCGCGCCACGGCGTGCGCCACGCGGGGCGCGTCGCCCGTGAGAAGCGCAATCTCGATTCCCATGGCCCGAAGCCGAGACAATGCTGGAGCGGCGCCTGGCCGCACCGTGTCCGCCACCGCGAGTACGCCTGCGATTTCATTGTCCACGGCAAGGAGCATCGCCGTCTTTCCTTCGGTTTCCAGGCGCGCCATATCTCCACCCACTGCCTCGGGTATGGCTACGCCGTTGTTCTGGAGAAGGGTGGTCGTGCCGACCAGCACATTCCGTCCATTAACCTTGGCGAACACGCCCTGACCAGCGACACTGTGGAACCCCTGCGCCTCGGCGGTCAGATGTTCGGCGTTCGCCGCTTCCACAATGGCCTGACCGAGCGCATGCTCCGAGCCGCGCTCCGCCGCCGCTGCCAGCCGCAGCACTTCGTTTCGATCCAGGATTGTGTATACCACGACATCCGTTAGGACAGGACGACCTTCCGTGATCGTGCCTGTCTTGTCGAAAACGATGCGGCTGACTTTGTGCGCACGCTCCAGCGCCTCTCCATTTTTAATGAGTACACCCAGGGATGCGCCGCGACCTGTTCCCACCATGATCGCCGTGGGAGTGGCGAGACCGAGAGCGCAGGGGCAGGCGATCACCAGCACCGCCACCGCATGTGTCAGGGCTACCGCGACCGCCGCATGTCCGAGCAGCAGCCAGCCGAGGAATGTCAAGGCGGCGATCCCGAGCACCACGGGCACAAACACGGCGGAAATAGAATCGGCGAGACGCTGCACGGGGGCCTTACTCCCTTGAGCTTCCTCCACGAGACGCACCATATGGGCGAGGACGGTATCCGCTCCCGTGGCGGTTGCACGGTAAAGCAGGCTCCCGCTGCCATTAACCGTGCCGCCGATTACCGCGTCGCCCGCGTTCTTCTCCACAGGAAGGCTTTCTCCCGTGAGCATCGCCTCATCCACGGTGGACGCGCCGTCGACAACGTCTCCATCCACGGCGATCTTCTCGCCAGGACGGACGCGCAGCAGCGCGCCTGGCCGAATGCCTTCGATAGCCACATCAGTTTCACTTCCATCCGCATTCACGACACGCGCCGTCTTTGGCGCCAGCGCGACCAGCGATTGGATCGTGTCCGACGCTTTGCGCTTCGCCCGCGCTTCCAGCCAGCGTCCCATCAGGATCAGCGTCACGATGGTCGCCGCAGTCTCAAAGTACACCTGCGGCATCGACGGCACGGTGATGAGCTGGCTCAAACTGTAGAAATACGCCGCTGATGCTCCAAGAGCAATCAGCGTGTCCATGGTCGCGGCTCCGCCCTGACGCAGCGCATTCCAGGCTCCCTCGAAAATCGCTCGCCCCGCCCCGAAGACCACAATGGCGGTCAGCGCCGCGAGTGTCCATTCCACCCACAGCGGTCGCATCATCCAGGTCATCGATAGGATCAACACAGGCAGGGTTAGCAGCGCCGCTCCAATGAGATTGATCAGCGATCCGTCGAAGCGTGAAGCCTTCGGCTCACTTTGGACGGCGGATTCTGGTTTCGCGCTGGCTCCATATCCCGCCTTCACCACGGCAGCGATCATGGCGTCCGTGGAAACCTGGCTAGGATCGTAGGTGATGCTGGCGCGGTTCGTCGCCAAATTTACGGCGGCGTCCGACACGCCCGCGATCTTCTTCAGGGAGCGCTCGATGCGTCCTACGCACGAGGCGCAATGCATTCCCTGGATATCTAAGGTGCATGTTTCGGGCTTTTCTATTGTTTCGGCAACCATCATTCGCTCTCCCGCAATCTCTGCTGCTCTGCATCTCTCCGCTGGCCGAGGAAGTCCTGCGCCAGCGGATGCGATCAACTTTGCGCTTCGATCAGTTGCTGCAACAGGAGCTCTGGGACTTCTCTTGCGCTTCGCCGTCGCTCGCGGCCTGGTCTACGGCAACTAGGTCAATCGGACTGGCCGTATACCCTTCTTCCGCAACTGCTTCCATCATCTGATCGATGCTGGCGGCTGCGGGATCGAACGTCACCACCGCCGTCTTTTCCTGCAAGTTCACCTGAGCGGTCTGCACTCCTGATACTCCTCGCAGCGCGTTGGTCACATGCTTCACGCATGCATCACAGGACATTCCTTCAATATTCAGCGTCTGAGTTTCCATCTTTTGATCCTTTCATTTCAAGAAGCTGGACAGCACGACTGACCCCTCTTCCACGAGCCGCTCCTGATCCCGCACCCTTCGAGGCGGCTGGTCAGCAGTTTCACGCCGTCACTTGTCCCGACACGCGATTGGCTTGGCTCTTGAGGTTTTTGCGAGCTTGTTCGTTCCTTGGTATACCCCCGTAGGGTAATTGGCTGTCAGTAATAGTATATACCCCCATGGGGTATTAAGTCAAGCGCCCGAACCCAGTTTTTTGACGCCGCGCAAAACTAAAGGGCGACTCCAAATTGGAGTCGCCCTTCGATATGCAGCATTGTGGGCGCCGCCTACATCTTCATTCCGCCCATTTTCGAACTCATCGCCTTGACGGGAACGAGCTTGCCGCCGTCCATGGGGTCTTTGTAATGATCCTTTTTCGCCGTCGCCGCGCTCATCTTCATGTGACATTTCTGACACTGATAGGTCGTCGCCTTCATCTTCTTAGCGTGATGCGCGGCGTAGGCGGAAGGGCTGCTCGCGAGAGCGGCGGTGACGGCAAGCATGGCGCTTGCAAGCATGATCGATTTCTTCATTCGGGTTTCTCCTGTGATTTGACCGTCTGAGCGTCTGCTCGTGGGAGCAGTGTGTCGCGGATCGCGACTACATCTTTTCGTACTTACCCTTGGCGGCATGGGCCGCAATCCCCGCGCGATCTTTGTCGAAGCGCGGCTTGCACTCGGGGCAGCAGAAGTAGTACGTTTTGCCTTTGTATGTCTCGTGGCCAACAGCGGCCTTTGTCGATGCGATTTTATCGCCCGTCACGGGACAGATCATTGCGGCGGACTTCATCGCCGATTTCTTGTGCATGCCGCTCGGGTGCGCCATGGCAGTGGAAGTCAAAGCGGCGAGCAGCGCCACGGTGGTCATTATTGTTTTCATATTTATCTTTCTGAGGCCCAGCCTCTTGTGTTGTGATCTACTTGGCGTTGAAGTTGAATGTCGCCGTCTGCGCGGCTCCTCCGCTTGGCGGCGTTACTTTGATGGTGACGCGCCATGGCCCCGACATGCTGAAGTTTGCTGTGGCGCGGTACTGACCGTTGCCAATTTCCTTCGGCTGAGGATGCGTGGTTCCCATGTCCATGGAGGTCATCGCCACGGAAGTGGTGATTTTTGCTCCTGTCACGGGCGCGCCCGATGCGTCCTTGATAGTGATCAGCAGAGAGTTATCTCCGTACTTCGGACTGCCAATCGATCCCATGATTTTCAGCTTGGCCGATGTCGCTTGCGGCGCAGGCGGCATTTTCATTCCAGGCGTCGTGCTTCCGCTTGCGCCTTTTTCGGATGACGGCGCTGGCTGCATCGTCGGCGCGTCTGTCGGCTTCTGCGTCTCGCCTAGGGCTTCACCATCCATCTTCATCCCAGGCATGGAAGTGTCCCCAGGCGCAGTCGTCGGTGGGCCGCTGTCTTCGTCGTCTTTGTTCTCGGTGAAGTTCTGCTCATCGAACTTCATCTTCATGGCGGGCATTTTCATCCCTTCCATGCCGCTGCCGCCGACCATCATCTGGCTCATCATTGCGACCATGCCCGTATTGGCGCCAAAGCCTGCCCGCGCCTTCCAATTTTCCTTGCCCGTGGCGACGTATGTTCCTTGTTCTTGAAGCTGAGGCATCTTCATAGGTTTCATGTCATCCATGGCGGCGCCTCCGCTTGAGGCATCCATTTTCATGCCGCTCATTCCGCCGCCATTGGTCTTCATTCCAGGCATGTTCATGCCAGAGGCATCGCTGGAATCCTCGGACGGTTTCCCGTAAGGACCGTAGCCTGGAAAGGGCAGATCGGCGATTGGCCCCGTTCGGCTGGCGGATGAAGCCGAGTCAGACCCTCCCATGGACATTCCGCCCATGTTCATGCCTGCCATGGTGGAACTTGCGACGCTTGCCTTGGAAGCGTCGTTGTTCGTGGGACTGAATGTGACAGTCGGAGACTTCCAGGCGGACTTCCCGCCAGCGTCGAAGCTCAGCGCCGCCTTGCCGATCTCTGAGCGAAGCGTGGTGCGCCATGGGCCAGCCATACTAAAATTCACGGTGAGACGGTAGTGACCGTTGCCCATGTCCTTCACGGCGGGCTGGGTGGTTCCCATGTCCATGGAGGTCATTTGGACACGTGCTGAGAGCTTGAGTCCGCTCACAGGTTTGCCGTCCGCATCCACGATCATCAAGTCAAGGTCATTGTCGCCGACGCGCGGCGACGCTGGGGTCAGCGTGGCGGTCAATTTGAGCGGCTTGCCAGTTTCCGCCTGCTGCGTTTGGCCTGCGGCGGCGGCACCTACGGTGAGCATCATGGGGCCGATCATGGCGACCCCAATTGCGAAGCAAGAGACCACGCGAATATTGATTGGTTTCATACGAAGTACCTTATGGACGTCCCGCTAGTCGGGGATGTACTGATGGTTGAGATTGAGCAGCGAGCGGCGCGGGCCAATACTGCGATTGAACGTGGCGTCGAAATTGAAGATCAAGCCGACCTGAACCGAGTTCTCCTCCCGCCCTCCGCCGTAGGCATTGGCGAGGGCGCCGTCGCGACGCTGATACACGTACTGCGCCACCGCGTCCACGCCTTGGCCCAGGCGCTTCACGCCCGTGAGAGCGGCGCCGTAGGAATTGGCGTTGGAGACTTTGTCATAGCTCTTGTAACCCATGGTCAGTGAGAGCTGGGACGACGGCATTCCAAAGGGGCTGTGCAGATAGCGCACCGCGACCGCGACCGCGTTGGAGTTGGCGCGGAACGTATCCGAGGTATTGCTGAACTTGCTGGTGTTGTTGCCGAATGTGTAATTGTCCAGCACGCGCAGGTCCACCAGGTTATTCAGACTGGGTTTGAGATTAATCACGCCGCCCGCGTAGACTGCCTGGGAACTGCCGCCTTCGGATCGTCCGACGCTGCGATATTCGTAGCCTGCGCCATACGAGACGACCTTCTGGATCGCCGCCAATGTCGGTGGGCTAAGATGCTGAAGGCTCACGCCATACGAGTTCAGGCCCGTATCCCCCGACTGTCCCGCCGTATTGATCAGGTGCTGAACGTGAAAGTTCGCGAATGTGCTCAGTCCTCTGTTGAGAGTGACGGCGGCAACGTTCGAATATCGATGCTCTTCCACGTTTTCGCCGTTGGAGAACGGATTGAGAATGTTGGTGAACGAGATCAAGTCATCGCCGCGCAGGGTCGGGAACTGCACGATCTGCGCCGTGGGCTGATCCGTGCGTCCCAGGTAAGTCTCGAAGCTATGGCTCTGGTAATCGACATACGCCTGATGCAGGAACAACTGCGTTCCACTTCCCGTGTTCGACTCATCGAGGGTAAGCCCGCCGAGTGAGAAACTTCCGATTGCGCCTTTGTAGAGACGCTGCGCCGCTCCGAACATCAATGCGGAATCAGAGATATTGATCTGGCTGCTGCTCGCCTTGCCGCCGCCTGGAAGCGCATTGGGAGACCGTCCCAGGTCCAGAGTCGCGACGCCCGTGCCCGCGATCTCAATCTGCGGCTGTGTGCTTGGCTCTTCTGGAATAGGCGTTTGCTGGGCCTGGGCAAAGCCCTGCGGCGCCGCCGCTGCGAGCAGGCCGATCATTGCGGCTCCCGAGAGGACGCCCGCCGTGCGGCGGGCCTGTGAGAAGGGGCGATGGGTGCGCGAATACGGTTGCGAGAATCTCAATGCTGCGTCTCCTTTGTCTGTCCGTCGTTCTTCGTTTTTGTTAGGAATCGATCATGATCGTGTCTTTGAACGTGACGCCGTACTTCTCAGCATCCTCGTACATCAACATTGTCATCATGCCGCCTGGGTGAATTCCATTGTTCGTCGTGGACAGATCGCTGTGGTCGTGAAAGTGCCAGTTCCCTGGATTTGTCCCCTGGATGATGATGTCCGAGGTGGCGCCTGGGAAGATCGGGATCGTGTTCAGCCGCACGGGCGCCGCCAGCGGCGAGCCATCCTGGCACACGTGCCAGAAGTCGTGTCCGTGCAGGTGAATGTAGTGGGGCATCATGCCGCCGCCGATCAGACGCACGCGGATATTCTCCCCATACTTGATGAACAACTCATCCGTCATCGGATACGACTTCCCGTTGATCATGAAGAAGTTCGGGGTGATGACGCGGTTTGCCCCTGTCATGGAGGAAAGGTAGGGCGGCGTATATCCGCCCTTGATGGCGTCCAACAGGCTCTTCTTATCTTTGAACCAGCCCATCATTCGACCATTCATCTCCTTCATGAGCTTCGGGTCTTTGTTCATGGCGTCCATGGTCATGCCCATGCCGACCATTTCGTTGAGCTGCTCCCTGGCCCAGGCGGTATCGATCTCCGACAAAAGCATCGTGTATTCGCGCTCGTAGGGGAACGTTTTTTTGACGATATCGTCTTTGGCCTCGACGATGAGCGACCCGACCAACCCCGCCATCTGATGCAGCGTCGTCATGACGTGGCAGTGGTAAAAATGCGTTCCCGCAGGCTGGGCGCGGAACAAGTATCGGAACGTCTGATCTTTGAAGACGGGCCATTGCGTCCCCATCGGCACGCCATCCATCTCATTGGCCAGGATCATGCCGTGCCAGTGGATCGTATGGTTCTCGGGCGAGCTATTGACCAGATCGATCTGAACCCATTCGTTCTCGGGAACTCGAATTTCTGGCCCAGGGTACATGTTGTTAAATAGAAACATGTGCGCCTTAACCCCAGGCACGATCTCGTGTTCGCCAATCGTGACTTCGATGCGGAACTTGTGGATTTTCTCGCCTTCCTTGGGCGTCTCACGCGGCGCAAACTGTGGCCTGGTGGCGAGAGCGTCGAACGATGCTGGCCAGGCGGTCGCGGGCTTGTCCAGCGGAGCACTGCCGTCGCCGAAGGCGGCGGTCGCGGATCGACCCAGCAGAAGACTCGCGCCAGCAGCCGCCCCGAGGTGCGTCATGAACTGACGGCGTGAATTTGTAGCCTCTGGCGCACTTGGCGCTTCATTTTTCTTCTTTGCAAATCGTCGGAAGATACTCATGAGAATGGTCCTAACTATGATGAATGGAATCGACTGACGGGGCGATTAGCGGACTTGGATTACTCCCCACATCCCGCCTGGAGCGTGACCGCGCACCGTACAGAAATAGGAGTATTTTCCAGGCTGCTTGGGCGCGGAAATTACCATCGCAGCCGCGTGAAGCTGGGCGCCATCAACATGGGGAAGCTGGGCGGCTCCAACAGATGAGGCAATAAGACTGCTCTCGCCTGTTTTGAAGCTGCCGCGCCACGCGCCGAACCTCACGTTGTGGAGCATATCGCCGTCATTGTTGACGAACAAAACGCGCAGTGTGGAGCCATGGGGCGCAACGATAGTCGGATTTCGTAGCCCATTGATCCGATAGGAAAGCATGTCGTTCTCTGGACCTGTGTGGACGACTAGGCGGATCGTCTTTTGAGTAAACGTCAACGTTTTCTTGTCACGGGAGATGACGCCATGAGTGGCGGCTTTCTCAGCGGAGGCCATGGTCGCCGCCGTCACCGTCTCGTTTCTCGATGACACGAGCTTGAATGGAGACGCTTTTACAACGACGTTCTTTGCGAGCGGCGCGGCGGACGCCGCAGTCTCTTGCCTTCCCGAAAGCATGGACGCTGCTCCCAAAATGATGGAGCCTACTAATTTCCAACTCACAGCCATGATTGTTGCTTCCTATAATTGAAATTCTACTGACGGTCGAACTATGAAGCATAGAGTTGCACTCCCCAGATGGAACACGCCATGTCTACGGAAACAGCTTCGCGACCGCCTCCAGGCTGCAATGCGCGAAACACACGGCTTGCGCTGAGACAAGCACAGTGACACCGATAGCCGCGAGCAGCAGCGTGACCGCCCAGGCTCCGAGCGCCTGCATGGGCGGCTCAGTCGGCTGGGGCAGCGTCGCGTTTTTAGCTTGGGCAATCAGCCGCTCGACCCTCTTGCTCGGTGCGCAGGCGGTTTCATCGGCAAAGGCGAGAGCCGTCGCGGGAAGAGCGCGGGCAATGGGGCGGTTTGCAACAGGAGCGCCGCTCGCCCGCAGGATCGCGGACGCCATCGCCAGAGGGTTGCGCGTCGCCGCCACCGCCGCGTCGTCACACGCCAGTTCCGCCGCCTCTCGCCAGCGCCTTGCCAGAAGCCGCACGGGACGAAAGGCGAAGAACAGGCAGTTCAATGCTCCCACGGCGAACGTCGCCAGTACGTCGCGGGACCGCATGTGAGCGGCTTCGTGTGCAATCACGGCCACCAGTTCGTCGTCTGTCGCTTCTTCCACGAACTGACGCGAAAGCACGCAGCGGGCATTGAAAAATCCGAGCACGCTGGAATATGACGCAGGGATCGCGCACTCATAAAACTTGGTCGCCTGCAAGTATGGCGCTCGCTGGGCCACCAGTACCAGAGCCATGGACAGTTTCGGTGTCGGCGCCATCAAAAACGGAGCCAGGCCGCGCTCCAGTGAAATCGTGGCGGTGAAGAGCCGAACCAAAAGAGAAATGCCCGCGAGCGCCATAATCCACGCCCAGCCGTTGACCACAAAGCCCACGGCGGTATTTCCATTGACACTCGTTGTTTGGAAGACGCTCGTGAACATCTGCTGGCAGAGCATACTGTGATGCTCCATCCCTCCCATCGCGTGGCTATGCTTGAACGTCGCGCCGCCAACCGTGGGGACTGCTGCTAGAACAGGAGGCAATGTGAGCGCGGTCATGAGAACACGTTTGGTCGCGGCATGGCTGATGCGTCCGCGCAGAATCCGTAGACCCGCAGTTGTGATCAGCCAGGAGGCCAGATAGAGAACGGAACTCAGGGCCAGAAAGAATAGGGCGCTGACCAAGATCAGAGGCGGGTTAATGACCATGATCATTCTCCACGTCCGTACTGTTCTGCATGCTCTCAATTTGCTGAGCCAGTTCAGACAGCGTCTTTTCTGGCGAGCCTTGATCGGCGGTCGGCTGCTGCGCAAAGTATGTGGCGACCGCGCGCGGAAACTGCGCAATCAGTCGATCCAGCACGCCGCCGACGATGCGCTGCTGCAGCGCTTCTTCGGTCACGGTCGCCCAGTATCGGTAGGCTTTGCCGACGCGCTGCCGCTGCACGATTTCTTTGTCGTGGAGACGGTCCAGTGTTGTCAGCACGGTTGTCAAAGCGATCTGACGATCCTGTTCAATGTTCTCATGGACCTCGCCGCCAAGCACGCCTTCGGCGCCGCTTTCCCACACGCGGCGCATCACGGATAGCTCAAGGTCGCCCAGCGGTGCGTTCAGTCCCGTCTTTTCGGGTTTCGTTCGTCGGATGGGGTTTTTCACGTTCGTTTCCACTCAATAGCGCCAGTGTCTGGAGTCGTTATACCATGCTATACGATTGATCTCAACAATTAGTTCTATCGTCGGTAGATTATTTCCGATGCGCCGAAAATAAAGAAACATCTCGCGCAATATTGAGCTTCTACCGACAATCAAAGCAAATGCCCGAGAGGTAAACCCGATGAAGAAAACAACTGTTGTAATCCTGTTCGCAGTTTCCGCTATCATGCTGACGCCGTCCGCCAGCCGCGCCGATCACACCACGCATCCCGAACTCGCGGCGGCGATTAAGATGCAAGCAGAAAAGGTCCAGCATGACGCCGCCATCTACCAACGCCACCGTGTTACGTCCGAGGTGCTCTCCATCGACGCCGACGTTCGCAAACTCGATAAGCTCATCGCGCCACACGGCTGCCTTAAGACACAGCGCACGTCATTGCAGGAGGCATTGTCTCAGCTCCACTCGGCGAGTCAGGATAACAACGCGGATCGCACGACCGCTGCCGTGAACGATGTTGCCGCCATCAGCAGTGCGGTAATCAAGCTGTCGTGTGATATGATCGCCAAATAATTCCAAGGGCGGTGCTGCATTCGGCCTGTGGTTGGAAGCTTCACGTTAGTACACCAGACGGATCAATTCATAGCTGAACGCCGAGATAAAGACCCAGGCGCGGCGCCGAGCATCAGCGGCTTGACGCCTTTTTCCTTGAGTTTCTTCACGCTGATCTCTAAACTCATCGCCGCGAGCGATACCGCTAGGAGAAACTGGTTCGCGGTGATGATCATCTTCTTGATGTGCTGCGGCAGGATGTTCAACATGTTGAACGTGTGAAGATGTACTATACTAGGGTACAGTATATGAGAGATTTTTGAGAAGGCGTTAAACAACTATGTCTCACACCATTCGTGACAAAAAGAAGCTCCTCGACCGCGTTCGCCGCATTCGTGGACAAGTGGACGCCATTGAGAAGGCGTTGCAACAGGAGCAGGAGTCAGGTCCAATATTGCAGACCATCGCCGCTTGCCGAGGCGCGATTAACGGTTTGATGGGCGAAGTGATCGAAGGGCACATTCGCCACCATGTTGTCGATCCTAATGTACCGCCGACAGACGACCAATCCGAAGCTGTCGAAGAGCTAATCGATGTTGTCAGAACATATCTCAAGTAGAAAGGACGAAGATTATGGATATAGGTCAGGAAGCCGCGCCGCACGGCGGCATGTGGACGAAAACAGAAAACGGATTCGTTGAAATCAGTGTCTTTGAAACAGGTGTTCCGCCGCAGTTTCGATTGTATTTTTTCGATAATGAAAAGAAGCCCGTGATGCCGCCTAAAGACGCCGCCGCATCGCTGGATACCATGCGACCAGAGGGCGTAAAGCAGGTTTTCGACTTCACGAACGAAGTCGTTTACTTGAAATCGACATCAGACATCCCAGAACCGCACGAATTCAATGTCGTTCTCAAATTGTCCCAAAATGCACGAGAGGAAATCCACGAAGCGAAGTTTACCGAAGAATCACACGGTCATTCTCACGATCACGGGCATAGCCATGGTCCAGAGGGGCATTCCCATGACCATGGCGGCGGATTGCTGGGATGGTTTAAGGGAACATTCGCGCATTCGCACGCTGCCGCCGACAAGATCGACGAAACGATGGAGTCTAACGCTCGCGGAATTTGGGCGCTCAAAATTTCGTTGATTGGCTTGCTGGTCACGGCTCTGCTGCAATTGGCGGTCGTGATATTTTCGGGGTCCGTGGCGCTCATGGCCGATATGATCCATAATTTTGGAGACGCCACAACCAGCATTCCTCTCTGGATTGCTTTTGCATTGGCCGCGCGGGGAGCGAGTCGTCGTTTCACGTATGGCTATGGGAAAGTTGAGGATGTTGCGGGCGTTGTGATTGTGCTGGTCATATTTGCGTCCGCCTGCGTCGCCGCTTATGAGAGCGTGATGAAGATCATCCACCCTCATCCCATGCAGCATCTCTGGTGGGTCGCGGCTGCTGCTGTGGTAGGGTTCTTAGGCAACGAGGCAGTGGCGGTGTTCCGACTTCGGGTGGGCAAGGAAATTGGCTCGGCGGCGCTGGTCGCCGATGGGATGCACGCCCGTGTGGACGGCTTTACCAGCCTGGCCGTTTTGATCGGCGTGCTGGGGACATATTTCGGTTATCCTATCGTGGACCCAATCGTCGGAGTCCTCATCACCGTCGCGATCCTTTTCATTGTGAAGGACGCCTCCATCGCCGTATGGAACCGTTTGATTGAGGGCATCGAGCCAAAGATATTATCGGAGATCGAGCACGCGCCGATGCACGTGCCAGGAGTACAGTCGGTTCATCAAGCTCGCGCTCGCTGGCATGGTCACCGTGTGTTCGCGGACCTGCATATCACAGTCGATCCCGATCTTTCCGTTCACGACTCTCACGCTATCACGGACGCAGTTCAAGATGCGCTTCGTGAACATGTCGCTTCATTTGGCGAGGCCGTGGTGCATGTTTGCCCTGGAGAGAGGAAAGCGCTGGCGGCGTGATACCAACAGGAAACGAATACAAAGGAGTGCGAGCTTGGACAAGAAAACCCATTGGGTAGAGGTCTTCGGTCTCAAGTATTCTCACAAAGACATTCTCCTGTAATCGCCTCGCGCCCCTCCTTGATCAAAAACGGGATCAGCGCCAGCGCCACCACGCTGTCGAGCCACCACCAGCCAAACAACCGTGTTGCCGCCAAGCCGACGATGAGAACGATGGAAAGATAGCCGCAGGTGATCGCTTCTATTGCATCGGCGCGCAACGCGCGGGAACCGAGACGTGCGGCGACTTTCAGCTTGTAACCCGCCAAGATCGGCATGCCGATCTTGGCGATTAAGCCAATCACAATTCCCCAGACGCTCTCATGCGTGTCCGTATGGCGCGGGGCGAAGAACAGTCCATATGCGGACATGCCAATGACATACGCCGCAAGACGTACAAGCTGTAACCCACCAGGAGCGCCGCGCGGCGCTCCACGCTTTCAATTCT
>NZ_JBDSQY010000227.1:0-17376 GCF_039929585.1 Capsulimonas sp. | reverse complement strand
CCGGTGAGGTTGACGTCGATCACGCCGCGCCAGACTTCGGGCGACATCTCCAGGAAGTCATGGTCGTTCTCATATCCGGCGTTGTTGACGACGATATGGATGCCGCCGAGCTGATCGATGACCGTCTGTACGTCCTGCTGGTCGTTGACGGCGTCGGCGACATTCCCCTCCACCGCGATGGCGCGTCCGCCGGCGTCCACGATCGCCTTGACCACGGCGTCGGCCTTCGACGAATCCTTGCCGAACCAGCCGACCGCGACCGCCGCGCCGTCGGCGGCGAGCTTTTTGCACATTGCGGTTCCCAGCCCGCCGTCGCCGCCGGTCACAAACGCCACTTTGCCCGCGAGCCTCTGTCCTGTCTCGTTCGCCATGATTGGTCGTCTCCTCGATTGTAAATACGATCAGCCCCATAGTACCCACATTCCGCCGGGTATAATGAGCGCAAGCCTGCCCTCAAGGAGTTTCTATGCGCGACCCACGTGTGGCCCGATTGGCCGATATCCTCGTTTCTTATTCCACCAAGGTTCAGCCTGGCGAAAAAGTCCTGATCGAGGCGTACGATATTCCCGATGATGTCGTCAACGCCCTTATCGACCGGGTCGCAGAAGCGGGCGGTCTGCCATTTGTCACGATCAAGCGCAACTCCGTTTTGCGCGCGCTGTTCCAGAACGCCACCGAGGAGCAGATCCAGCTCATCGGCAAGCTGGAGCGCGAGCGGATGGAACAGATGGACGTCTACATCGGTGTCCGTGGGTCCCTCAACATTTCGGAGCACTCAGATATTCCCGATGATAAGATGAAGCTGTACCGCACGCTCTGGTGGCATCCCGTCCACAGCGAAACGCGCGTCCCCAAGACCAAGTGGTGCGTGCTGCGATGGCCGACCGCGAGCATGGCCCAGCAGGCCAGCATGAGCACCGAAGCGTTCGAAGACTTCTATTTCGACGTCTGCACCTTCGACTACGCCCGCTTGTTCACCCTGATGGCCCCGCTCAAGTCCTGGATGGACCGCACGGACCGCGTGCGCCTCACCGGCCCCAGCACCGACCTCTCGTTCTCCATCCAAAGCATCCCCACCATCGCCTGCACCGGCGAGTGCAACCTTCCCGACGGCGAGTGCTTCACCGCCCCGGTTCGTGACTCCGTCAACGGAACCATCACCTTCAATGCCCCAACAATTTACCAGGGCACTGTCTTCGAAGGCATCAGCCTGACCTTCAAAGACGGCAAGATCGTCGAAGCGACGGCGGCCGGCGGCAACACCGAAAAGCTCAACCAGATATTGGACAGCGACGAAGGCGCGCGCTATATCGGCGAGTTCTCCCTCGGCTTCAACCCCTATGTCCTCCAGCCGATGAAGGACATCCTGTTCGACGAAAAGATCGCCGGCAGTTTCCACTTCACCCCCGGTCAGGCCTACGAAGAAGCCGACAACAGCAACCGCTCCGCCATCCACTGGGACATGGTCTACATCCAGCGCCCCGAATTCGGCGGCGGCGAAATCTGGTTCGACGACACCCTGATCCGCAAGGACGGGCTGTTCGTGGTGGAAGATTTGAAGGCGCTGAATCCGGAGGAACTGAAGAAGGCGTAGCCCCATCCCCTGGGCTCGCAATGATGAAAGAGCAGATGAGAAGAAGCCCCTTCGCCCCACAGAATTAGGATGGCCCCTCCGCCCCAATTCTGGGGAACTTGGAGTTCGCCCCTCCGCCATCACTACAAAAGCCTCGCGCCGAAGTTTACTTCGGCGGGGGGATGGGGTTCCGCAGCATCTCCCCTGACCGCGCATCCGCCGGAAAGAACGCTTCGATGGCAAGCTCCGAGAGAGTAATGTCTACTGGCGACCCAAACACCGTCGTCGTGCTGAACAGCGACAGGATCCCATCATCCGGCACAATCTGCATGGGCATGACGATGCCCGCGTATTCCCCTTCGTTTCCCGCCATCCCGTTCGCCGCCCCCGGCGGCTCTGGGTAGGCGCTGATTTCTTCCATTAACTCCATCAATTGGCCATCAGCGGTCGCGGCGATCTGCTGGCGTTCATTCCAAAATAGAAAATATCCATTATAAATATGTATGAGTGAAACGATCCAACCCCTGGTATAAATACTATGTCACTGCGAGAAATAAGAGGGATACAAAAACGCCCGCGAGCGGCGAATATTGCATGAAAACTATTTCCGACACTGGTTGTAGTCGCAACAAAAGCAATAAAAAACACTCGCTTGCCGTCCCTTGAGAAAACTATCCGGTGTTCCGATGTTAAAACCAGTACTTTCAAGGGGAAACGTCAATGGGAAATCGGGTTTACGTTCAATTGCAGCGCGGATTTACGCTGATTGAACTCTTGGTCGTCATTGCGATAATTACGGTTTTGTCGTCTATTCTCTTCCCAGTCTTTGGAAAGGTGCGGGAGAAAGCCCGGCAGACCATGTGCGCCAGCAACCAGCGTCAGATCGGTTTGGGCTTCCTGCAGTACGCGCAGGATTACGACGACAATCTGCCGGGCAGGATTTACGGCGGGCAAACGTTCCGCGCCGCGCTGGAGCCTTATTTGAAGTCGGGCAAAGGAGTCCGATCCGTCTGGAAATGTCCCTCGAATGCCGATCAAAAGAGCAATATCGACGTTTCTGGATACATTTCTACTTTTACACTGAACAACACCATGGACCACTTCGCCACATGGAAACCCGGCCTGCCGCTTAACTCCGTCGGCGAGCTTTCCGATAAGATCTTGATGACCGAGATCAAGGTCCGAATCTGGACGGACTACAACTCGCCGTGGTGGACGCCCACGCCGACTTCCGTGGCGACGCTTGGGTATTGGGGTTACGGACAAGTCGCTCATAACGGCCGCTCAAACTACTTATTCTGCGATGGCCATGTCAAGGCGCTCAAGCCCACACAGACGATCACTCCGGTCAACCACTGGACGTACGCCTGCGACAGCGTCACGGCCGACGATCCGGCGGAGCCGATGCTTTCGGCGATGCACTGGCTGGAAGTCGCTAATCCCTAGCGATCTCCCGGCAGCACGAACTTAATGACAAAACGGCCGCGCGAGAAAGAAACAGACTGTTTCCCCCATTCGCGCGGCCGTTTTGTCTTCGCTTATTTTCTGAGCGATTATTTCTTCAGCTCAACGCTCACCGAGTTGATGCAGTAGCGCTGTCCCGTAGGCTTGGGGCCGTCGGGGAAGACGTGGCCGAGGTGGCCGTCGCACGCGGCGCAGGTGACTTCGATCCGGCGCATTCCGTGGGTGGTGTCCTCGTGCATCTCCACGGCGCCGGGGTTCGCGTCGTAGAAGCTGGGCCAGCCGCAGCCGGAGTCGAACTTGGTGTCCGAGGAAAACAGCGTGGCGCCGCACGCGGCGCAGACATACTCGCCGTTGTCCTTGACGTCGTAATATTTGCCGGTGAAAGGGCGCTCGGTGCCCTTTTGACGCAGGACTCGGTATTGTTCGGGAGTGAGCTCTTCGCGCCACTCCTCTTCGGTTTTGACAATCTTTTCAGCAGCCATCGTTCCTTAACCTCCATTGCAAACGCATCGCGTCCGCACATCTATTATAAGGAATTACTCGCCTTGAAAGTTCCAAAACGTCACGTCGAAACTATTCCGAATTCACGCCAGCGAATAGCGCGCCAGCAAGGCGTCGATCAATTGATCCGCCCACAGTTCGCGCTCTTCCTGACTGAGAAACTCAAAGCGCAGACCGCCCTTGTGCGCGCTTTCATCGCGCCACATCAGATCGGCCAGCACCAGAACCGCCGGTCCGGTCGTCGTCTTGAGGCGAGCGGGAACGGGGCCGTTCACCCACGCCGGCAGCACGGCCAGCTTGGAGCCGCCGATACCCAGGTCACTGCACTGGGCGACACGCCATCCGTCGCCGTCGTGCAGCTCCAGGGTTACACCTTCGGGCGTAGGCCACCGGCGCCCTTCACGCCGCCCGCCGCCGGGAGTTTCCTGCGCCTTGGCGATCGCCGGCTCGGAAAGCCGCAGTCGCTCCAGCAGCGCCATGGCCTCATCCTGACGCCGCAGCGCCTCTTCGACTTCCGCAAACTCCCCATCGTCCACGAGATCTTCCGTCATATCCATCATGCGCGCTCTCCTTCCGGCAGTGTCCGCAAAAAACAGACTCTCAGTACTATTCCACAGCACGCCTCAAGGTTACCATACTGATATTTTGACCGGGGTGGACAACGTCTCAATCGCCCTTTGTCCCAGGAGGCAGGGAAGCCCAGGACACGAGGCTGTATAGCCCAAACGAGAATAAGGCAGATGCGATCAGAAACCACAGAAGTCCATCGCATGCATGTGAGGCGATCCAGATCGAAATCGAATCGTGGTACATGGATTGCGCATTCGCTCTAGGCGAATTGGCGGCGTTCCCCACGCAAACGCAAAGAACGGCAGCGTTGAAAAACCAGAGAAAATTCTTCAATCCCGTAAGTACGTGCTCTCGATCCATCACTCTTCTCCTCTTGGGCCAGTGGACAGAGCAAACGTGTATTCTTCGCCCATCTCGTCCAGATGCAGGACGCCATCTTCCACCCAATAATCCCACGGCGGCTCCACCATACGCGCCCATTGTTTTCGCCCCTGCAAGTCCCACACCGCAAGCTCCCCCTCCGCGCGCATCAGCACATAGTCACCATGCCGCGCCCAGCTCCACAACGCCGACGACAGTTCTTCATCCCAAAGACGCGCGGGCGCATTCAGATCGTAGGCGAAGATGCGAAGGCCCGCGCCGACAAACAGCGTTGCCGTTTCGGGGATGAGCAGAGCGCCGGGGAGGACGCTCAAACCAGTCGCGTGGTAGCGCAGCGCCAGCGTCAGAAACGGCCAGCCAGCGCCGCGCCGCACAGCGAGAAAGGCGAGAGGGCCATGGGGATCGTCCAGGCCGATTTCTTCGGAGAGCTGGGCGCGCTTGGCGTATTTTTCGTAGAGCGGCGGGAGGCCGTTGGGAAGACAGAGAAGGTCGTAGGGAGCGATGGAGATTTGGAACATGGGAGTGATTTCTGAGACGTCTCAAACAAAATGAGGCCCAGGGAAATACCCATTCCCCGGGCCCTCGGTTTTTCCGCCACTTCCGCCATCCACCACATTTAAGCGCGGGTTCAATTTTAAGCCGTCGTGCTTTACCGTTAAGCTACCCTCGCGGATTGGAGCGAGAAAGAAGATTTGAACTTCTATGCGACGGACGTTGACCTTGCGCGATCGATTTGGACGGCGACGGAGAATACTCAGTCTGGAGTAATAATCTCAGTCTGGTGTGGAGCGAACGACGCCTCTACCAGTTGGGCTACCTTCGCCAATTTGGTGCGAAGGGCAGGACTCGAACCTGCACTATTTTCGGACGCCCCGTGATAAGGAGTTTGAGCCTTAGCTTTTACTCACATGGGGATTGTACCCTACCTGTTCTCTAGGAGAACAGGTAGGCAAAAAGTGCGTCGCCGAGTTTTTTGTCGGGCGCTTCGGTGGCGTTGGCTTCCTCGCGGGCGAATTTTACGGCCTGCTGGAGCTTCTCTACTCGGTCGCCCAAATCTTTGACACGATTGGCGGGCAGGGCGCCGCTGAACTTGACCGTCTTCCAGTAGCCGACAACGATATCTTCGTGAAAGACTTCGACCTGGGCTGGGTGCTTCTCGGTCGCTTCGGCCTTGACGTGGTTACGCGGGACCTTCTTGGTCTTCGCAGTCTGCACGGGTTCCGTCACGAAGGTGTCCGAACCGGCGTCGTAGGACCAGGTCTCCGACGGGTCCAGGGTCGGCAGTTTCTTGACGAATGTGCCGATGTCAACCAACTGCTTCTCCAGGAAGAGAAGATAAGTGGAGGGAACGTCGGACAGGAGCGTTTTGCCGTCGACGATCACGTCCGCCTTGGCGATGCAGTTGGCCCAGTCTTTGGTCGCGGTCACATCGAACAGCTTGGTCAGGATCTTCGCCGTGTCCTTGATGACCGTATCCGCCGACGCCTGCACGCGGGTAACTTCGGGCGGGAAGACCTCGCCCTCCTCGTCTCGGGGCTGATACGTGCGCGAAATGCCCGTCAAGAGGCTCGGCTTCTGAAGTAAGTGGTGCGCGTCGGTCAGTTCCTGAAACGACTTTGCTTTGACGCCCTTTTCGATGGCGATGATTTGATTGAGTTTTGCAGTCATGATTGCTTCCTTTATCGACGTCTCAGTCGATTTTACTAAACAGTGGCGGCGTAAAGGCGGCGCCATTCTTTTGCGATCGCGGTCGCACCGGCGTAGTTCGGCTCGATTTGCATGGTGATCCAGGTGTCCCGCGCCTGGACGCCGTGGCGATGGAACAGCTTTTCCAAGTCGCAGAGAATAAACCCGTGGCGCTGGGCAATGCTCTTGTGAATGTCGTTGATGCCGTCGAACGCGGCGCGCAGTTCGCGCGGGATGCCCATCTCAGCGGCGAGGGCGTCGTTGCCGTCGCTCGGATCGTAGACGTTGCTCCAAATCACCGGACAAGTGAATTTCTTCAGGAAGATGGCGATCTTCTCCAGTCGGCTCTCGATGGCGCCGACTTCGGACATCGCCCGCACGGCGCGCTCTTCGGACGAAATTCCCGCGAGGGAGAAAGTGAACTGCAGGAAGTCGTTGCCGCCCGCCGTCACCGTCGCGATCTGCGGTTCGATGTTCACACGGTCCAGCGAATTGATGACGGCGCCCGAGGTATTGCCGTCGCGAGTTAAGTCTTGAACGAGCCGTGCGTCGATCAGCTTCCCGAACTGGCTGACGGCGCCGCCGTTCCGGACCTCGGTGTAGTCGTCGATGCTGATCGAATCGCCCAGGGCTAAATAATTTGGGGTCATTGCTGTCATGGTCTTTCCTCTCACCCTTGGGCGAAATAATCGTCGAATGAGCAAATCGATCTTCACTCTTTACGTTCTCCTTACACCTTGTCGCATTCCGTCAAGGCGCTGATAAAGAGCGCCTGTGCTTCTTCCTACGCAAATGAAGAAACAATTTTCTCACCCAATGTCAAAATCGCGCCGATATTAAACTCGCCTGCATCCATTCCGGACTTGGCCCGGCCTATGGTATTATCGCTCCATCGCCAATAATAAAAGAGAATCACCCTCGCAGCAATCACCAAAAAGGCGGCGGAGTGATGAACGATGCAGCGCCGGGGACACTCCCGGACGGTAATCGAGAACAATCCGTGCGGAACGAACCAACAAATCTTATCTCTGATCTCACCAATGCTCTGCATGACAGTGAGGCGACGCTCCGTGCGATTGGCGATCTTCTGCCGATCGGCGTGTTCGTCCACGACGCAAACGGCCGGCTGAAATACGCCAATCCCGCCGTGCTCGATATCCTCCATCAATCCGGCCAGCTTGCTCCGGAATGCTGGCAAGAAACGATTCATCCCGACGACGCCGAACGGGTCCGTGGCGAACTTGCCGCCTCCATCCAATCGGGACAAACCTATCGCACGCGCACCCGATTTATGAAGCGCGGCGGCGAGACCGTTGTCGCCGAGATCGTCGCTGCCCCCCTCTTCGACCGCGATGGACAGGTGAGCGGCGCCGTCGGCGCAATTCAGGGCGCCCTCCCCTCAAGCGGCTCTTCCGACGAAGCCGAACTTGCCCTGCGCATCAGCGAGCGGCAGTATCGCCAGATCGTCGACACCACCCAGGAGGGCGTCTGGCTGCGCGACGCGGAGGCGCGCACGGTTTTCGTCAACCGTCGCCTCTGTGAAATGCTTGGCTACACCGCAGACGAAATGATGGGCCGGCCGGTGACCGATTTCATGGATGCGGACGCCCGCGCCGAGGCGGAGCGGCGGTTTTTACAGCGCAAGAAGGGTGAGCGCCAGCAGCACGACGTACGGTATCTGCACAAGGATGGCTCCGATGTCTGGGCGATCGTGTCCGCAAGCCCCATGTACGATGACGACGGCGTCTTCATCGGCGGCCTCGGCATGATCACGGATATCACCGAGCGTAAGCGCCACGAAGAGTTGATCCGTTGGCAGGCGTACCACGATCCGCTCACCGACCTGCCGAACCGCAAGCTCTTCGAGGACCGTCTTCATCAGCTCCTCGTCATGGCCGAGCGTCATCTCCACCCGGTCGCGGTGATGTTTATCGACCTCGACGGGTTCAAACAGGTCAACGACACCCTGGGGCACGACTATGGCGATCATCTTCTCAAAGTTGTCGCCGAACGAATTTCCGGATGCCTGCGCGGAGAAGACACGGTCGCCCGAATGGGCGGCGACGAGTTTGCCGTTCTGCTGCCGGGTATCGAACACCCCGACGCTATCGCAATCGTGGCGCAAAAGCTGCTGGAAGCCCTGGCGCAGCCGATCGACCTCGCCGGTCAGGAAGTATCCGTCTCCGGGAGCATCGGCGTCAGCCTGCATCCCAACGATGGCGACGACGTCCAATCGCTGCTCAAGCATGCCGATGTCGCGATGTATCGGGCCAAGGAGCAAGGCGGGAACCGATATTGCTTGTTCACCCAATCCATGAGCGCGAATGCTCGGGAACATTTCACCATGGAAAGCAGCCTGCGCAAGGCTCTCTGCCGCAATGAACTCCATCTCGTCTATCAGCCGCAGGTGGAGATCGGCACGGGCGAGATCGTGGGCGTGGAAGCGCTTTGCCGCTGGACTCATCCCGACCTGGGGCCGATCCCGCCTTGCCAGTTCATCCCGCTCGCCGAGGAAACCGGAATGATCGCGCCGATCGGCGAATGGGTGCTGCGCGAAGCGTGCCTCCAAGCCGCCCAGTGGCGAGACGCGGGGCATCCGATCCGTGTGTCCGTCAATATCTCCTCACGTCAATTCGCGCAGCCGGGCCTCACCGATGTCATCCGCTCCGTCCTTGCGGAAACGTCGCTCGACGCACGATGGCTGGAGCTGGAACTGACCGAAAGCGCCATCATGAAAAGCCCGCAGTCCGCCGTGGACGTGCTGCTCAGCCTGCGCGATCTCGGGGTTCACCTCGCGCTCGACGACTTCGGAACCGGCTATTCGTCGCTCTCCTACCTGCGCCAATTCCCGTTCGACGTGCTCAAGATCGACCGTTCCTTCATCACCAGCATCGTCGACGACAAAATCAACCAGGCGCTCGTTCAGGCTATCATCGATCTCTCAAACGCCCTCAAGCTCAAAGTCGTCGCCGAAGGCGTCGAGACCGCCGACCAGCGTCAAACTCTCCAGACACTGGGATGCCATATCATTCAAGGCTATCTCTTCAGCTCTCCGGTCTTACCCGACCAAATCCCAGCCCTCCGACGCTGCCAACGCGCCGCGTGATCGCATTGAATAACAGATTAAAGCTGTGACTTGTTGCTTGGGAAGCAAACGCTCTACCACTCAGCGAGTTTTCATTTTCCGCGCAAGTATCCAGAGCAAATGCGTTCGTCGCAATGAAGGCGCTCCGCCAGTGAGCTGTTACGCACTCTTTCAAGGATGGATGCCTTTGATCCTACCTCCTGGGTTCTTCGCGCCAGCGCCGCTTCACGCCCGCCAACTCTTTGCAGAGATGGCGGTACTGTTCCTCTCGTACTGATGGTATGTATGCTCCAAGAGTTAGGGCGCACGGAAAAGGGCTTGCCTCGCGCAAGTTGGGAAAGCTGTGGGGTCATATACAGGAATTGAACCTGTGACAGTCGATTTCAAGTCGAATGCTCTACCAATGAGCTAATATGTAAGCTTTCCCGGTCGGGGCGCGAGGCAAAAGTCTATTCAGTTGTCAAGTGGCGGAAGGCATAGGATTCGAACCCAACTCCTTGCGGAGCGCAATGTTTAGCGGACATGCCGTCGGACCCGCCGACGCTTACCTTCCACGATGTATGTATCTTAGTTGTTGGAGGAAGGCGCAGGAATCGAACCCGACTCCTCGCGGAGCGTGGTCTTTTCAAGGGACCCCGCCGCCCAGCGGCGTTCGCCTTCCAATTCTACAGACTTTCAAAATGGCGGAAGACACAGGATTGGAACCTGACTCTTTTGAAGAGCGCAATCTTTTCGAGGGATGCCGCCGGACCCGCCGGGCGCTTATCTTCCATATTTCTTGACATTGGACGATCTTCGGTTTACAATATTTTGCTAGCCAACCTCTCGAATGGAGTCCTCCGATGCTTTCCATGAACAGCTATCCGAAAGAGTACATCGACCAGTGTCGCGCAAGAATGGAAGCGCAGCTTGCCGCCTATCGTCTCTTTGTTGACACCGCGCCCAAGGCAGCCATCGATGCGTTAGCGCCGCTCTTCTTCAGCAATCTGGTCATAGTATTGGAAAGCTCCTTCATGCACCGCAGCCGGACTTTGGAGGGCAAGGACGGTAATCCGCTCAACGAAGTCCGGATGCTGTGCAGCTCTGTTCTTCAAAACCAAGGCGTGCTGACCGCTGACAAGACGATCAAGTACAATTCGGCGAAGGCGATCCTGAAGATCGAGATCGGACAGGAAATCGAATTGACCGAAGCCGATTTCGTTCGCCTCTCCCAGGCCTTCTTCACGGAAGTCGAAGTCAAGTTTCTTGCCCCGGCTTGACCTTCGACCAGCGGCGTTCAATCATTTCGCGAGCGCGGTTCCGGCCGTGGGCCACGGCCGTCCCCCGTTTTGAGCAAAGTGAATCCAAAGGATTCCACCAGTGACAGAACGCTCTCGGCTGGCCAGAAAACATTCCCAGGTTCAAAGTACGAAAGTTTCGCCTGCTCGTCGCCGATCATCACACATTCGCCAAACTGTATTTTCGCATTGCGCAGTCCAGCGATCATGTGCGGAAACTCTTTCGGGAACTCCAGGGCAGGATTTCCCCAGCGCTTCTCCGGCGGGGTCGCATTCCATATGGCGCCCCGCCGCTCGTTCCATAGGCGGCGTTCCGTCTCCGAAGGGAACCAAAAATACTCTTTCGCCTTCTCATCGAAGTAGGCCAAGTAGACGGAATCGTCGACCTCCAGTCCACCGCTCCGCTCATCGGCCTTGAGCCGGTCGAGGATCGTCAGGAACTGCCCGAACCGCTCCGGCGACGGCGCCGCGAATTGAACGTATTGGGACCGGGCGAGTTTCTTGCTGTACAACTGCAGAAACGATTGATCGAGCCAGTCACTGTACCATGAGTTAAAGTTCAGCGATGTCGGCCAAACCCCGTGATCGTCGCAGGTCCCGTCCGTCCAAACCTGCCCCCGGCACGGACCGGATACAATCAGAAAGTCATGGATCCCACATCCATGATCCGC
This sequence comes from Capsulimonas sp., assembly GCF_039929585.1. NCBI lineage: Bacteria > Bacillati > Armatimonadota > Armatimonadia > Capsulimonadales > Capsulimonadaceae > Capsulimonas > Capsulimonas sp. The sequence continues at coordinate 6,168 of NZ_JBDSQY010000227.1, read as the reverse complement.
GAGATAGAGGCATCCCGGAAAGTACCCTTCGTATTCCGCTTCTAGGAGATGCTCCTGCTTCGGATCACTTCCCACTGCCTGGGTATGTTTGAACGGCGTCGAGAGATATCGCCTTCCACGGCGTCCTCCATCTGTCGGTACAGCAGAAAAGAGCGGCTCTAAGCCATACCCTGGCGCCGCGCCGCCGTTGCCGACATACTTCAAAAAATCTCGGTACTCTTCCGGCAGCCGTACCGCATAACTGGCTTCAAATTCCGCAATGGCCTCCTCGGTCAGAGGCTCTCCCAACTGGAATTGATGGCACTCCCCGTATCCGCTTGCTCCGAATGTTTCCATTTCAGGATCCTGCTTGATCAAGAGATCCAATCGACGCTTCAGTGATCCCGCGGCTTTTTCGCCCTGTCCTTCTGTCATATGTTTCCTATCTCCAGCAATTTGTGCAAGCTCACTTGCAACTCGGCCTTTCCTTTTCACCTCAGCTGCATTCATATGCATAATATGAGACATAGGAGCGAGATAAAGGTTGCACGCTCAGTGCTGCGATCTATATCGCGAAAGATTAGAAATAATGGCGCCCTCGACAGGATTTGAACCTGTGACCTCGACCTTCGCAGAGTCGCGTTCTCTCCACTGAACTACAAGGGCGTATTTGAATATGGCGGAAGGCGTAGGATTCGAACCTAACTCCTCGCGGAGCGCATTTCTTTCCAAGAAAGCCGCCGGACCCGCCGAGCGCTCACCTTCCGTATCTGAAATTTTAAGTGCCCCCAGCAGGACTCGAACCTGCGAGTAACGGTATGTAACACCGCCGCCATAGCCGCTAGGCGATAGGGGAAAATTTGGCGGGACCGGCGGGATTCGAACCCGCGTCTTCTCTTCGACAGAGAGAGATGCTAACCACTGCACCACGGCCCCGTATTTGGTTGTGCTGGTTCCTTCGCCAGGATTCGAACCCAGACGGGCTGAGCCAAAATCAGCCATGCTGCCGTTACATCACAAAGGAACATCGACGCAGCGCAACGCGTCATTTTTGAGTTTTTCTTGGCTCCTTCGCCGGGATTCGAACCTGGACGAACTGATTAACAGTCAGTCATGCTGCCATTACATCACGAAGGAACATGGGAGCGGTGGCGGGAATTGAACCCACTATCCTCGATTTATGAGACCGATGTCTTTCCGTTTGACCTCACCGCTACGATTTTATGTGCCCTCAACGGGATTCGAACCCGTACTGGTCGATGTTTAAGATCGATGCCTCTGCCGTTGGGCTACAAGGGCATATTTTGTGTTTCGGGTACTCCCGCCGGGGCTCGAACCCGGATCACACCCTTATAAGGAGTGCGCATTGACCAGTTATGCAACGGGAGCATATGGTGCCGCTGGAGGGAGTCGAACCCCCAACCTTCTCGTTCTAAGCGAGACGCCTCTACCAATTGGGCTACAGCGGCATATTTTGGCCCTCATCCCCCGCCCCTTCTCCCAATTCTGGGAGAAGGGGGGTGAGGGCCTCCCATTCTCATACATCCGAAGCTCGCCGCGTTTGGCGGTAGTCTCGGCTGCGCTCCATCACGCAGGCTTCTGGAAGCGCCGCGCCGACGGAGATGACGGTCCAGCCGTTCTTATCGGGCTCGGTGAGCGCGACGTTTCGGCCGATCACCGCGTGGCGCTGCGGGATCCAGGCGACCTGCGCAACGCTGCCGCGCTGGAGGCCGCATTGGACATAAAGTCGTTCATATCCAGACATTGTGGCGTTCCTTTCTTGTTGTATTCAAATCTATTGCTATCTATCCTGTGCAAAGAGGTAGGCTGTGAAGGAATCGAACCTCCGCTCTTCTCCACTACAGGAGATGCTTTCCCACTGAGCCAACAGCCTCATATTGTGCCCTACAGCTGGAAGGCTGTAGGCTATGCTGGGGCGAAGTCAGCTAAAGCAGACTCTCGGATAATGCAGTCGCCTGCTTTTTCCTTAACCTGCTTCAGCTGGTTTTGCCTCAGCATAGCCCACATCTTCAGATGTGGGACTATTTAGTCCTTGTAAGGATCGAACTCGTTCTCACCCGCCATCGCCACGCCCAGTGGCGTGAGGGTGTGCAGGACTTTGATCGAGTTCTTGTGGTGCTCCAGCACCTCCGGGAGACGCTTGTAGCAGTGCGGCGACTCATCCGTGCCCGCGCCGCGCAGTTCTACGTGCTCTTTCGTGATCCATTCGCGCATCATCTCCTTGGAGACGACGCCCGGTTTGATCACTTCTCCCGTACGCCGGTTAACCTTGCCGCGTGCGGCGGTCCGGCTCATCACACGGCCCGCGCCGTGGACAGTGGAGTAGAGCGACTGGCTCGCTTCCTCCGATTCGACTCCTTCGAGAATGACGGACTTGTCGCCCATTGAGCCTCCGACAAATCCCTTCTGACCTGGAAAGGCCGGGGTGGCGCCTTTGCGAACGACCCAGAGATCACGGCCTCCGTGGCTCTCCTTCCACGCGTAGTTATGGTGATTGTGAACTTCCTCCACAATCTTCGCGCCTAGGAGACGCGCCACTTCCGCGCAGACCCAGTCCCGTCCAGCGTAGGCATACCGACCCGCCAGAGTCATACAGGCGAGATAATCGGCTCCCAGGGTGCTGCGGACGTGAAGAACCAGAGGGTCTACGTCCATGCCGTCCTGCGCGCCGCCCGCATTCAAAAAGTAAGTCGCCGTCTTATGTCCCAGACCCCGCGATCCGAAGTGGACTCCCACCCAGACCCGGTCTTTTTCGTCGGCGAAGAGGTCCACATAGTGGTTCCCCGACCCGATCGTGCCCAGCTGGTTGCGGGCCGTCTGCTTGAGGGTCCGAACGGCGTGCAGCTTCCACGTTTCATCGTCAAACAGCTCATGGTCCACGGAGGTCGCGTTGCTGCGGCCTACGCCGAACGACAGGTTGCTCCACACCATGTCCATGATCTGTCGAATCTTCCGGCGAACCTCGCTCGCCGGAATGTCCAGACGCGCGGCCTTGTTGCCGCAGCCAATGTCAAAACCAACTCCGGACGGGCTGATCTTATCCTCGTAGGCGACCACGCCGCCGATGGGAACCGCGTAGCCCTTGTGATGGTCGGCCATCAGCGCCACGTGAGCCGCATCTTTCGAACAATTCATAATCTGCAGCATCGCGCCTTCGTCGACTGGGCTTCCCCACACCGGTACTCCCGCAATAACTTCCATCTGCGTGTCCTCCTTTCGGATAGATTTTCTTACCCATCCGAACTCGCCGCATCTCTGCGGCCTTTTTGCCCAAAGGGCATGGAGCGAAAGAGGAGAATCGAACTCCCGTTTTCAGCATGGCAAGCTGATGTCCTACCACTAGACGACTTTCGCGTGTCTTCTGTTTTTTTCTAAAAATGGCGCCGTCTGACGGATTTGAACCGCCGGCGCGAGGTTCTTCAAACCTCCGCTCTACCCCTGAGCTAAGACGGCGTAAACGAACATTTTCTTGCTGTTGTCAAAATGGCGGGCCGGGTAGGATTTGAACCCACGCGGGCATTGCTGCCGGTAGTTTTGGAGACTACTCCCTTCAGCCGCTTGGATACCGACCCACATTGGACAACATAATTAAAGATAGACTTTAAATTTTGGGGCGCCCGACGGGATTTGAACCCGCGCTCTTCAGTGTCACAGACTGACGACTTAACCACTTGTCTACGAGCGCCATATTTGGTTTTTGGTCGGGGCGACAGGAATCGAACCTGCGATGGAAAGTCCCAAACTTTCTGTTATGCCACTTCACTACGCCCCGATATTTCGGAGTTTAGGAACCGCGGGTATAAAACCCACGTCTAGGAGACGCTTCGCGTCTAACGCCCCGTGCCGGGCCGACAAAATGAAAACCATTCGACAACGGCCTATTTTGTCCGTCCGGCACGGACGGTTAGCGGCTCTTGCCGCTCCCAGACGCGGGTTTCATACCCGTGGCCCCTCCCTCCCGCTCACACGTCCTTGCTGTCCGTCACGTTCTTGGCGAACAGGTACGAATCGCCGATGTACTTCATGCAGACGCGCCCGACTTTCGGGTCGCGCCGCTCGGTGACCGGCTTGACCACGACGCCTTCGCGGATGTGCTCCGCGCCGAGGGTGGTGTTTCCCTCGGACAGCGCCTTCACGATCCCGATGGCGTACGGCCCTTCGTAAAGAACTGGGACCATCGCGACGCCGAACTTGGCGCATATTTGCCGAAACTCAAACGCATTCAAGTAATGACCGTCGATCATCAGGTCGAAGGCCTGGAACCCGTCGGCGCCCGAAGCGCCATTATGCAGGCTCTGTACCTTGCTCCCGAAGATCTCTCCGTAGAGAACCACCTGACGATGGTCTTTCGCGAAGTGCTCCAGCAAAGCCGCCACTTCCGGGATCAGCATCGGCGCCCAGTAGACGTTGCTCGCCAGATTCTCCGGACGCTCGCGGCGTACTTGCCGAGAGCCGGCCATCCACTCTCCCTGGACAATGCCGATCCGCGAGTTGGTCCCATGGATCTTCTCGGTCACGATAACATCCTCGCCAGGAACCAGCACATCCGGGTAGTTGCGCAGGTTCTCGACATCCGTGTACTCCTCAAAGAGAGGATGCGGCGGAAGCGCGTCGGTCTTCTGCGCCCACAGATTCACGGGCGGCTCGTACTTGGTGACGCCGTAGTGCTCCGCGACGTTGGTTCCAAGTTCCCAGCCTGGGTCTTCCCGCTCGACGATCACGCCAAAGCTCGGCTCGCTGCGCAAACGAGCGCAGCGAACGCGCCCTTTGCTCAGGTACTGGGTGATTCCCCAGCGATCCGAGTGCTCCATCGGGATCATGGCGTCGATCGGTATGTAGGTGACTAAGTCACCCTCGGCGTATTTGCCCTTCGGAATTACGCACTGCCATCCTTTGATCTGCGCCAGCTCCAGCGCGTCGGCGTTGTGGTGCGGCCCTACTTGCTCGATCCGGCAAACTTCAACTACTAGAGTGGACATCCCTGTCGTCCTGCAATTCTTTCAAAATTTTCTAACGAACGGCTATCGTTTGGTGGGCCGGGTGGGATTTGAACCCACGACCCGCGAGGGACTTGTTTTACAGACAAGCGCAGCAACCCGTATCTGCCTCCAACCCATATTTGCCGTTTCTAACTTTGGTAGCCTCGGCGGGACTCGAACCCGCTTCCAATCTGTGAAAAAGATCAATCCTAACCCATAAACGACGAGGCCACAGTATTTTCGATTTTGTTTTTGGTGGGGCCGACAGGATTTGAACCTGCGACCGACCGCTTAAAAGGCGGCTGCTCTACCGCTGAGCTACGACCCCGCGATACGTTTGCGGGATTTGCGTTTCATTCCGTACTCCTTTCCATTTGTATTTGGCGCAAAAAAAATCGGTCCCAGGCTCTTGGCCTGGGACCGATCGTCTCATCCTTGTGGGATGCTCTCACTTGGGGATGCGTTTCAGCGCATCTCGGAAGGAGACGATCGGCGGGCCGTATTCGGTTTGATCATTGCTTTGATGACTGAGATTGGCTTCTGGGCGACCTTCGGGTGAACCGGGTATGACGTTATCCATCCCATAGCCGCCCAAGATATCCTCGTCGCCCATGGCGTCATAATCCATGCCCTGAGACGATAAGCCGCCCAGCAGCGGCGTGACGACGGCGACAAAATCCGTACCGCCGGCAAACGACGGCGCAAACGCGCCCAGCGTTCGCCATGAGCCGATATTCAGATTTTTGGATGTCGTCGCCATCAAACCGTCCTAATCTTTGTGCTTACTATTGATCTTATCGATTTTCGCTAAGCTTCTGCTCAGCATTTTCTCTCTTGGACGCAAAAAAAGCGCCCGTCTCGGCAATGGATGCAGAGGCGGGCGCTTTCGAGAACGTGTTCTCGTGTGCACTCGGTTTGTAACGCTATTGCGTAGTCAAACCGTCCTCTGCTCCGTGATGACGCAGTGGACTGCCCACTGCGATGACGTTTAAGCCGGATGTCATGGATATGAAATTGGGATCGTAATCGTATTTCATGAGTTTCTTTCGGGGCGGCTTCCAAGCGGCCTTTACAAGCCTGCTCGGCGCTCTTTACTGCCCGACGTGAGCTACTTTACCATGGCGTCCGGGGAATGTCAAGAGGGGGTTGAAAATATTTTTCTCGGGATTTCTCTCGTGTGTGCGTAAGG
>NZ_JBDSQY010000226.1:0-3478 GCF_039929585.1 Capsulimonas sp. | reverse complement strand
CGATCCCAACATCGCGGCGGCGCTGAGAATCGTTTGTTCGCGGTCATCCTGGGGAGCGCGTGCGAGCAGATCGCCCAGCGGGCCCGTGGCGAGTGTCGGCGCGGGAGCGCCGCGCTCCGTGCCGAGGAGCGCCTGGGTGATGAGGTCGGTCCATGCTTTCATTGGGCGCCTCCAGGGAGTGCGTAAAATCGGCCGTCCGCCCAGGCGCTGAGCGGCAGGAACGACGCGCCGTTCCATTCTCCCCAAAGCGTGACGGGGCGTCCGCCGGCAATTCCCATCAAACGCCATCCGTGCGCAAACGACGGTGAGATCGGCAAGGCGTGTCCTTCGGTGTCCTGCGCCTCCCATTGGCCCTCGCTTGCAGCGAGAAATACATCGCGCAGGGCGAAGGGGTAACGGTCCAGCCAGGGCGAGCGGGCGAGCGCGGCGGCGTAGGCGGCTGTCGCCAGTTCGATGGTCGGATATCCATGCGCGGGGATGTCCGAAACGGAGGGAACGGCTTCGTGACGCGTCTTGACCAGAGCTCGAAGGGGGAAGGCGCCGGGGAAGAATGCAAGGTCGGCGTCCAGTAAAGACCCCGGAACAAGCCCGTCGCCGATGGGCTGGCTGGCGTGTGCGAAACTCAAGACAAGGGCGGGGGAACCGGACTGTTCGCCCCAGAGCCATGTGCGCTGCACGCGCAGCTGTTCTTCTTCCTCAACCCGCTGGGCGGCGACGAACCATCGGTCGCGCACGCCTGGCTCGGCGAGAACTTGCTCTTGACTGACATTGAAGCCCATCGCGGTTCGGATATCGGCCTGGGTCTCCGCGGGAAGTGTTTCCAGGCGTCCATAGCCTTGCAGGAGAAGGTGCAGACGCCCAAGGCGCTCCAGCAGCCGCTCCTGCCATCCTGAGCCCGTCGCGGGGATGCCGGCCATTTCGCGCATCATGCGCGCTAGGCCCGGCGCCTGCGCGTCCACCATTCGTTTGGCGGGGGTATCCCAATAGGAGTAGAGGCGGGAGGCGATCTCGGCGAAGCCGCCGCGCATCAGGTCCCGCATCCAGCGGTCCAGCTCCTGGACGCCGCCCGCGACTTTGGCCTCACGCTGCGCGGCGCGCTTGGCTTGCGCCGCCGTGTCGGCGGGCTTTTCCGGCTCGGTCGCCTTCTGCGTCTGCTTCTCCGCGCGCTCGGCCCGGCTCGCGAGCCATTCGGACACCCAGGCGGGCGGCTCAGCGTCCGCGAGCGCGGCGGGATCGGCGGCGAAGATCAGCATCAATCCCAGTCCATGCTTGCAGGGGAACTTGCGGCTTGGGCAGCTGCACCGGAACGCGGGCTCGGTCAAATCGACCTGTGTCCGATAGGGGCTGGCGCCGCTGCCTTTGCATTCGCCCCAGATGGCTTCGCCGCGCCGGCCGAGCGTCACCCACTTGCCGGCGCTGGATAGTTCCCGCCCTGCCTTAGCGGAGCTTGCGTCCGGAGCGAGCGCCAGTGCTTGATCCGTTGTCCATGAAATCGCCATAGGAACATCCATTCGGTTATTTTGGATAAAAATCCTTCTGTTTTTTTGTGAATTCATCCCGGGAAATTTACTGGTTTATCGTGTACAATGAGTATCTGAATGTACTGCCGCTACCCCTTCATGAAGGCCGAAAAAAAAAGTAACCCAGGGTTCCAAATTAGAGGCACTTGGCACGGGAATTGCTACAGTAATATTACGAGAGCGTATCGCCCGGCGATGCTTCTCTGCGGCGGACTACCTATGAATAACCGTTGAGCCGCAGCGGTTTTCGGAGCACGACCAATGATATACCCTTCCGTACATCGTAATTGCCCGGCCTCGCTCGTCGCTGCTTGCATGTATTGTGTCGCCTGTTGCGATCAATACAATGTTAAGCGGCCCTGCGTCGTTTCCCGCCGTCCCACCCTGACCGCCCTTTCACCTTGACCGAATATTATCCAGCGGAACGTTTTCTCTCATCAAGGGCGGCGTTTCTCACGATTTTATATTTCCGCGGGCTTCTCGCGGAAGCACATTTTGGTTCGATCCCGCTGTCTGGGTCGGACTGATTCGGGAGATTGTGAATGGGAGACAGGCATCTGCTTTCGATCGCTATTCTCTCGATAATCCGGCAGGCTCCACGGCCGTTTTTGGAGCGCGCCGCGTCCTGTATTTAGACGACAGCATTTATAGTAAAGCCGTATCAGCGTAAGGTCGGACAGTCGCCAGCCATTTCAGGGCATTGGGGCGTGGCCTTTGCGGAACGAAGCGAGCGAAGGAAAGAGGAGATCACGACAATGCCGACAGGCAAGATCAAATGGTTCAGTGACGCCAAGGGGTACGGATTTATCGATACCGGCGAAGGCAAGGACTTATTCGTTCACTTTTCAGCCATTCAAGCGGAAGGCTACAAGTCTTTGCGCGAAGGTCAGGAAGTGGAATATCAGGTCGCCGACGGTCCGAAAGGGCCTCAGGCGGAAAACGTCGTCCCGCAAGCCTAATCCCAGCCTGTTATTCGCAGGCGGGACGGCAGGGGCCTCACAACAATTTCAACACTCCGCATTCGGCGGTATAATGAAGCCAGCCGCCTCGCCGTGAGCAAGCGCTCTCTGCGGCGGCTGGCTTTTGTCATTCGGCTCCCGCGCCCCTGCTCTTGGCGCCCATCCCGCAATAACGCCATTGGCTCCGCCATTGCGCGTTTGCGATACAACAGAGGAAGTCAACACGACTATGATGCGTACTCCCAGATTTTTGGCCACCGGCAGGGCGATCCTCGCCCTCGCGCTCTTTGGAACGGCGTTCGCCGTGACCGAAGGAACACTCGCGCGTCCCGCCTGCGCTCAGGCGCCCGACGCGCTCGACACCAACGCCAAGATCAACGTGACCGTGGCGGGTGAAACCGACATTACCGGCGATTACATCGTGGATGCGTCGGGCAACATCACCATGTTGTACGTGAATCAGATCCAAGTCCGAGGCATGAGCGTCGCCGAAGCACAGACCGCAATCACGAAGGCCTTGAAAAAGATTTATCGCAATCCTCAAGTGCTCGTTCGCCTGGTGAACCTGGGCGGCATCGGGGTTTCCGTCACCGGTGCGGTTACGACCCCCGGCGACCGTTTGATGCGCTCCGATGCACACCTGAACGACTTGCTGCAAACCAACGCGCCCACGGCGGTCGCGGACCTCGCCACTGTCGAGATTACGCACGGACTGCCTGGCGAGACCCACAGTAAGGAAGTTGTCAACTACGGTTCTTATCTGACCAGTCAGGTCGCGGCGGGCAATCCCCAGCTGCGTAACGGCGACGTGATCTTCGTCCGCACCAAGGAAGCCGCCCCGGCGCCGCTTCAGGTCAGCCTTCGCGGGCAGGTGAACAAGCCTGGCACTCTTCTGCTGCCGGCGAAGTCCACGCTGATCGACGCCGTACAGGCGGCTGGCGGCTTGACCGTCTCCGCCGATCCGTCCTCCATTCAGCTCCAGCGATCGGGAACCACGGA
>NZ_JBDSQY010000225.1:0-18380 GCF_039929585.1 Capsulimonas sp. | reverse complement strand
GGGGCGGAGGGGCCGAAACCATTTAAGTGAGATTAAGCGGCAAAGTATCGAGTATCAGAGATACCCCACCTGGTCAAGATCGGCGATCAGCCCTGGCCCGGTGGGCCGCCAGCCCAGTCGCTCCTGTGTCAGCGCGCTGGAGGCCGGCATGTCGTGAGCCACGAACATTCCCATCCAGCCAAAGTGCTCGCCGGCCTCCTCTGGAGACAGGGAGACGACCGGGAGATTCAGGCCCCGGCCGAGAGATTCGGCGATCTCTTTTGCCGTGACGCCCTCTTCCCCGACTGCGTTGTAGCGGGTTCCCTTCGTTCCCTTTTCCAGCACCAACTTGTAAAGATGGGCGGCGTCGAGCAGGTGAACGGCGGGCCAGCGGTTGAGGCCGTCGCCGACATACGCCGAGACGCCTTTTTCGCGGGCTACGGCGATCAAAGGGGAGATCAATCCCTGCTTCAGCGGATCGTGAACCTGAGGAAGGCGCACCACGGAAACGTGCGCGCCTTCCGCAAGCGCCGCGTCCGCTGCTTGTTCCGAAGCGACGCGGGGGATGTGGGAGTTGGCCGCGTCATCCTCGGTCGAGGGGCGGCCTGGAGTGCTGGCGGCTCCCGTGCCGGAGGTGATGACGAAGGGACGGTCGGAGCCGGCGAGCACGTCGCCCATTGCTTCGATAGCGCGACGGTCGATCTCGCAATTCTCCACAAACTTTGCAAAGTCGTGGATAAAGGCGGTGTGGATGACGCCGTCTGCCTGCGCGGCGCCGCTGCGCAGGCTTTCTAAGTCTTCGACATCGCCGCGATGCACCTGTGCGCCGGCGGCGATGAGGGACTCGGCGCCGGCGTCCGAGCGCGAAAGTCCGAGAACTTGATGACCCGCCTCGATCAACTCACGCACGACGACGGAGCCGATAAATCCTGTTGCTCCAGTAACGAATACACGCATGGGAAAAGCCTTTCTTTCAAAACAGAGGAGTTTCATTGTCTTACGGTCAATTCCTATTATGCTGACTCGGAAGTACAAGTAAAAGTCGTGGCGTTATACTAGTATCAGGACTAACAGGCTAACAATGGCGCAATGTCCGATGCGCCTGGCGAATAAATTCACGGCTAGAAGTGCACGATGCCCAAAGGGCGCCCACCCTCCGGGCACTCCAGAAACCTGGCGATTGCGTTTCTTGTCTGGAGTCCACGCAGGTGGACATCGTGCACTTCGAGGCGCGAATTCATTCGCCGGCCTCTCGGCGTCTTGCGTGACGTCAAAGGATATCAATGGCGAACGTAGAAGACAACTCACTCGGAAACTATCTGAAGAACCGGCGCGCGAAGCTCGATCCTGCGGCGTTTGGCATCGCGCCGACGCGGCGTCGGACGCCCGGACTGCGGCGCGAGGAGGTTGCCCAGCGTGCGAACGTTAGCGCGACCTGGTACACGTGGCTCGAACAGGGACGCGGCGGAGCGCCGTCGGCCGATGTGCTCGATCAGATTGCATGCGCCCTCGAGCTCACGCCAGCCGAGCGCGAACATCTCTTTTTGCTCGCTCAGCACCGGCCGCCAGCGGTCCAGTATCAGGAGCCGGAGGGCGTGACGCCGCAATTGCAGCGCGTGCTCGATTCCATGGAGTTCAGTCCGGCCATTGTACGGACGACTGCGTGGGACATCGTGGCGTGGAACCATGCCGCAGAGGCTGTTCTGGCGGACTATGGGGCGATTGCGCCGGAGCAGCGCAACATCCTGCGCCTCTTCTTCAGCCATCCTCGCGTTCGGAATAAGACGCTGGGCTGGGAGAAAGAAGCGCGCCGGGTTGTGGGGGCGTTTCGCTCGGACGCCGCCAGGTCGGGTGGGTCCGAACGGATTGCGGCGCTGGTCGCCGATATGATCCAGGCCAGTCCCGAATTCGCGGAGATCTGGCGCGATCATGATGTTTTAGATTATGGGGAGGGCGCCAAGCACTTCCATCACGGGACCGGCGGGCCGATGACGCTGGAATATTCGACGTTCAAGGTCGAAGGGCGCCCCGATCTTGGCCTCATCATCTTCACCCCGGCGACGCCGACGGACGCGGACTGTATCCGGTCGATTATTCGAGATCGGCCTTAGCCGTCGCCAGCGCCCGCAGCATCGCCGGCGCGCAGCCGCAGACGCCGATTGGCCTTTGCTCAGTCGCCTTCGCCGCTTTGTCGCGCTACGGAGCCACCGAGCGGTGAGCGTGCAGTCTGTAATCGCGGGGCGTACAGCCATGTTTTTGGCGGAAGCGGCGATAGAAGTAGGAGAGGTTGTCGAAGCCGCAGTCGCCGGCGATAACGATGATCTCGTCCGTGGTAGTTGCGAGCAGGCTTGCGGCGCGTGTTAGACGCAGGTCATTGACGAACTCCGTCGGCGTCTGCCCATGATGCTGCTGAAGCGTGCGTGACAGATGCGCGGGACTGACGCCGCTGAGAGCGATCAGGCGCGGTAATCCTTCGAGTAGGTTCTGCGGGGCGCGCATGGCGCGGCAGGCGCGACTTAGCCAGTCCGGGCCGCTATTGGCGTTTGTGGCGCTGTCCTGGCTTTGGAGCAGCGGCAGAACGATGCTCCAGAAGCGGCACAGCTCAAGTCGCGTGGGCTGTGCCTGGAAGGCGCGGAGCATGCGCTGGAACGCTTCCACAGCGATCTCTCGCCGCCCATCTTTCAGGTAGACGCCCGGCGGCTGAGCGGCGCTTTCCCACGCGCTGGCGTCGTCGATCAGTCCGGCGGCTGGGAGAAAGCCAGCCCAGGCTTCAGACCGAAAAGCGACATTGACGAACAGCAAACTCCCGCCGGGCGGCGCGGCGATCCGGTGACGGTCCTGTGGCCGAATGAGCCGCAGGTCTCCTTCGTGAAGCGTTTCAGCAGCGCCATTCACGGTATGGACGCCATGCCCCGAGACGACGGACATCATCTCCCAAAAATCGTGTGCGTGCTCCATGCCCCCACTTCCATTGGTGAAGCGCACGAGCGCCGCATGAAAATCGCGCCCTGGCGCAATCTCCTCCCATCGCAGGCGCAGTTTTAAATCGTTGGAAAAATCTCTCGACATATCAATATAGTACAAGAATTATCGTTCAAAGACAAGATGATAATTGAAAGCTATGATATTATGAGCGTAGTTTTCGTGATGGTTGTGGCTGGGAGGATGTATGAAGAAGATAGTGATTGCAGCGGCGCTGCTGATGTCCGCGCTGTCGTTTCCGTCGTTTGCGGAGGGCGTCAAACAAGACGCGTCGCAAAAGTGGACCGATGCGCGAAAGCGCGCGACGGCGGAGCGGGTGCGCCAGGAGTGTCTGCACGCGTGGAACGGCTATAAGAAATATGCGTGGGGGCATGACGAGGTGCTGCCCGTCAGCAATCAGCCGCGCGACTGGTACGGCGTGTCGCTGCTGATGACTCCGGTCGACGCTCTGGACACGCTGCATCTGATGGGACTGACCAAAGAAGCCGACGAAGCGCGCGCGCTGATCGATACGAAACTATCATTCGATCAGGATGTCGAGGTCAAAGCCTTCGAAATCTCCATTCGGCTGCTCGGAGGACTGAACAGCGCCTATCAGCTTACGGGCGATCCGCGCCTGCTGGCCTTGGCCGACGACCTCGGAACCCGCCTGCTCCCCATCTTCGAATCGCCCACTGGGCTTCCCTACGTCAGCATCAATCTGAAAACGGGCAAGGTCAGCGGCGTGGACAGCTGCCCCGCCGAAGCCGGTTCTTACTTGTTCGAGTTCGGGACGCTGAGCAAGCTGACCGGCAAAAAGATCTACTACGAAAAGGCGAAGCGCGCCGTCGTGGCCGTTTACGACCGGCAGTCGCCGCTCGGCCTTGTCGGGGCGACGATGAATATCGAGACGGGAAAGTGGACAAGCGACACGTGCCAGGTCGGCGCTTTGGTCGACGCCTACTACGAGTATCTTCTGAAATGCGCTATTCTCTTCGGCGACAAAGACTGCGAACGGATGTGGCGGTCGAGCATTGCCTCGGTAAACAAATACGTCGCCGACGAGACCCACGGCGGCCTCTGGTACGGCCAGACAAATATGAACACCGGCGAACGCCAAGCAACCCATTACGGCGCCCTCGACGCCTACTTCCCCGCCCTTCTCGCCCTCAACAAAGACCTGCCCCGCGCCAAGCGCCTGGAAGATTCGTGCTACAAAATGTGGACACTGGCGGGCGTCGAACCCGAACAGCTTGATTACAGCACGATGACGATCACATCTCCGGGCTACGTCCTGCGCCCCGAGATCATCGAGTCGGCCTACTATCTCTACACTGACACCAAAGACCCAAAATATCTGGACATGGGAAGTATGTTTCTGGACAGCATCGTGAAGTACTGCCGCACCGACACGGCGTTCACAGCGCTGGACAATGTGGAGAAAAAGAAGCAGGGCGACGACATGGAGAGCTTCTTCTTCGCGGAAACGCTCAAATATCTCTACTTACTCTATGCGCCAAAGAAGACGCTGGATTTGGGGAAGGTCGTGTTCAACTCAGAAGCGCACCCGATCCGCCGCTACTTCTCGCCATAAACCACCCGTGACACCACTTCACCCGTTACCTTCAAACTCTCCGGGCTGCAATGCTCGGGCGTATCTCCCAGCGTGTGCCAGTAGGCGTAGTCGAAGTCGATCAGGTCGACGGCGGGGATGCCGGCGGCGTTGAAGGAGTCGTGGTCGTCGGTGATTTCCCACTTGGTGTCGTCGGGGAACTGGGCGCGGTAGCCGAGGTCGCCGGCAGCCTTCCAGACTTTGTTGTTGAGCTCGGGATGGAGCTTTTCCGACGTGATCTCGCGATGGACTTCCAGATGGTTGTCGCCGATCATGTCCAGCAGGATGGCGTAGTCGGGCTTGTAATCGCCGGGGTGTTTGGCGAAGTATCGGGCGCCCAGGTACATCTTGTCTTCGCCCGGACCCCAATCCTCGCCGTCGACGAACAGCAGCACCACGCCGATATCTGGCTTCTTGTCATGGAACTGGCGCGCCAGCTCCAGCAGGACTGCCGTGCCGGATGCGCCGTCGTCGGCCCCGACGATTGGCTTCTTTTTATTTGGTTCATCCAGCTCATTATCCGCCGTCGGGCGTGTGTCCCAGTGTGTGAACAGCACGATTTTGCGCTTGGCGTGGGGGTTGATCACGCCGATAATATTCGTTAGCGACAGGCGCACGCCGCGCGTGGAGTCGCGGTATGGGAAGATCTGCGTATCCACCTTGTCCACGTAAGGCGTGAGCTGCTGAAGAATATAATCCTTGCACTTCTCATGCGCCGCCGAGTGGGGCGGGCGCGGCCCAAGATCGCATTGCGACTTCAGGAAGCCGAACGCGCGGTCAGCGTCAAATGATGGATGCGCTGCGGCGACGGGAGCCGCCGCCGTCGCGGGCGGGTTGGAATGGGAGACGCAGCCCGGCGTCATCATCAGCAAAACGAGAGCGGCGGCGGTATGCGTGAACGGCTTCAAATGGGACTCCTTCGCGCTGGGCTCCATGGGGGCATGGACATGCGGCGTCGATACGGTTATTATAACCTCCAATCCGTGCGAAGACGAAATACATGGAAGCAAAAAGAGATATTGACAGGCAAGATCGCGTGTGTTACAATGAAACCGGTGTTATAAAACCGGTTTCATACGTTTGTGAAAATGCTGAAAAAGAACGTCAATATCAATGATCTTGCCACGCGGCTGGGGCTTTCCAAAGGGAGCGTGTCGCGCATCCTGAACGATCCGCAGGCGCCGTTCGCGCCGGAAACACGCCGCCGCGTCATGGCGCTGGCGGCGGAGCTGGAGTACCGGCCCAACGCGATCGCCCGGGCGCTGGCGACCGGGCAGACCGGAAGCGTCGCCTTTTGGATCCGTGACCTCGCCGTCGCGTATAACGCGCATGTGGCGCAGGCGTTCGAGACGCAGATCGAGGCGGCCGGATATCACCTGTTCATTCGACTTTACGGAGGCGGCGAAGGAAAGCCGTTTCCGCAGATGACGCCGGAGAACGCGGATGGGATTGTGACGCACGGCGCGCCGCCCCATGGCTGGACGGCGATGGCGCAGAGCGACTCGCGCCGCGTTCCGCTTGTTCTGACCGGCGCGATCCTGGACCCGGAAGCGCTCGACTGGGTCGGCGTGGATTTTTACGGCGTCTCCCGCACGGCGGTGGAGCATTTGCTGGCGTCGGGCCGCCGACGGGTCGCCCTGCTGACGCCGAGCCACCAGTGCGACGACCGGCGATTGGCTTATCTGGAAGTCATGGCCGAAGCCGATCTTGCTCCCGAAGTGATTGAGACGGACGGGGAATCGCGCTCAGACGTTCGCCGCTCGCTCGCCGAATATATTGCCGCGCACGGACATCCCGAAGCAATGTTCTGCCATAACGACGACGCCGCCATCGCCGCCAGTCGGGTGCTGCGTGACCTGGGCCTGCGCATTCCGGACGATGTTGCGCTGATCGGCTGCGACGGCATTGAGGACATTGAGTATTTGACGACGCCGCTCAGCACGATCGTTCTGCCGATCGACGAGATGTGCGCGCTCGCCTGGCGGTATTTGAAGCGGCGGATGCAGGAACCTGACGCGCCGCCGCAGCGTATCACGCTTCAGCCGACGCTTGCGCTGCGCGCTTCCTCAGGAGTCTCATAGATGCACGACAGTGACCCGCTTATGAACGTTTCCCTCACACGCCGCCAGTTTTTGAAGACGGCGACCTTCGCCGCCGGTGTACTGCTGGCCGGGTGTGGCCCGAAAGGCGTTCCCGGAGCGCGGGTCACCCTGACGCAGTGGTATCACCAGTACGGCGAGCCGGGCGCTCAGGAAGCCGTCCAGCGTTACGCCCGTGAGTACACGAAACTTCACCCGGATATCGCCGTCCGCGTCGTCTGGATCCCCGGCGACTACAGCACGAAGCTCGGTACTGCGCTGCTGACTCGCAATGGCCCTGATGTGTTTGAATCCTCCCTGAGCCTGCCGATGGTTACGGCGGGAGAGGTTGTTCCCCTGGACGATCTGTTCACCCCGGAGATCCGAGCGGATTTCAATCCGAAGGACCTGGCGTTGAACTCCGTCGGCGGCAAGATCTACGGCGTGAAGATGTTCGATGACACCGCAGCGCTTTATTACCGCAAAAGCATTCTGGAAAAGAGTGGAGTAGAGCCGCCGGGAACAATGGACGCGCTGATCGAAGCCGTCAAGGTCCTGAACAAGGCGGAACGAAAGAGCCTCTTTGTCGGCAACGACGGCGGCGTTGGCTCTCTGCTCACCATCGTTCCCTGGTCGGCGGGAAGCGACTTCCTGGTGGATGGCCGTGTCGTGTTCAGCAATCCACGCACGGCGGCGGCGTACGAAAAGTTGTTGGAGTTGAACGCCACAAACGCACTGCTGATGGGCGCGCCGACGGACTGGTACGACCCGTCGGCGTTCACTCAGGGACTCGCCGCTATGCAGTGGACGGGCCTTTGGGCGTATCCCGCGATCCGAAAGGCGCTCGGCGACGACTTCGGGGTGCTTCCCTGGCCCGCGCTGGACGCGCAGGGAGCGCCCGCGACGTTCCTCGGCGGCTGGACCGCGATGGTCAACGCCCAGAGCTCCCAAATCGAAGAAGCGAAGAAGTACGTCAAGTGGCTCTGGATCGACCGCACGGATCTCCAAAAAGACTGGTGCCTCTCGTACGGGTTCCATGTCCCATGCCGCGCCAGCGTCGCTCTGACCGCCGACGCCCTGCGCGCTCCCGCCGCCGCCGACGCCGTGCACAACCTCAGTGTCTACGGCCACGCGCTGCCGCCGCAATGGAATAGCGCCATGGGCACCGCGCTCACCGATGCAGCCACGCATATCCTCAAGGAAGGCCGCCCCGCCGCCGAATCGCTCGCCGTCGCCGCCCACAAATGCGAGGTCGTGCTGCGAAGGATGCAGGAGTAAGACGCTCCCGCTCCTCCCGCAGAATTGGGGGCAGGGGACCGAATCCCGTTTTAATTTCATAACGATTTAAACACCGACAAGAGACAACCAACGATGGCCATCACCACTCCCATAGTCAAGAAAACTCCCGCCGTGAGGTCACGCCCTCGTCCGGGAGCGACACTCGCTTTTTGGGCGTTTGTCGCGCCCTCGCTGATCGGATTGCTCGTCTTCACGATCGTGCCGATTGTCTGGGGATTTCTGCTCAGCCTGTCCCACGCGCAGAACACTATCCATCCGGGGCATTTCGTCGGACTGCGCAACTACGCCGATATGCTGACGGACGAGGCGTTTTTGCGCTCGCTCGTCACGATGGTGCTCTACTCGCTGTTTATCGTGCCGCTGACCTGGGCGATGTCGCTGGGGCTGGCGCTGCTGGTGGACAAGGCTGGGTGGGGACGGTCGTTCTGGCGGACCGTATTCTTTATTCCGTCGGCGGTCTCGTATGTGGTGGCGTCGCTAATCTGGCGGATCAGCTTGTTCAACGGTCTCTCGTTCGGATTTATGAACCATCTGCTGGCGCCGTTCGGCATTCACCCGATCGCCTGGATCGGGACGGTCGATCCGCCGTGGTACTGGCTTGTGCTGGTGACGCTGCGCTTATGGCTGCAAGTCGGCTTCTATATGATCATCTTCATCGCCGGCCTTCAGGAGATTCCGAAGACGCTCTATGAAGCGGCGGCGGTGGATGGGGCAAGCCCGGGATGGCCGATGCTGCGCTATATCACGCTGCCGCAGCTGCGCAACACGTCCATCTCGGTGCTGATGCTCAATCTGATCGGCGCGTTCCAGGCGTTCGATGAGTTTTACAATATTCTGGGTGGTGGCGGACAATCGGCCGGCAATGCGTCCCTCGCCCGGCCGCCGCTCGTTTATTTGTACTCGACGGCGCTGGGGGATCAGGACTTCGGGCGCGGCGCCGCCGGCGCCTTTATTCTCACGGCGCTGATTTGCGCGGTCACGCTGATCCCCGGCAAGCTCTTCGGCCTGGGACGGTCGGAAAAGTAATCGACTCTCAAGGAAAGGCCCGCGATGAAGCCGCGCTCTCAACAATTTTGGTCGCAAATCCCGCGCTACGCTCTGCTCACCGTGCTGGCGACGCTCTTCGTGCTGCCGTTCTATTTGATCGTGCGCAGCGCGCTGATGACGGACGCCGAGATCACGGCGCCCGGCTGGGTGTGGTTCCCAGCGACGCCGCACTGGGAAAATTTTCGTACACTATTCGACGATCCCGACAACCAGATGCGGACCGGCCTGATCAACTCGGCGGTGATCGCGGTCGTCACGCTTGTCTTTCAAACGCTGTTCTCCTCCATGGCGGGATATGCGCTGGCGCGCATTCCGGCGCGCGGGCGTGATTTCGTCTTCGGCCTCATTGTCGCCACCCTGATGATCCCCGGCGCTGTGACTTTTGTGCCGGCCTTCGCGGTCATGGCCTTTCTCGGCGGCGTCAACACGCAGTGGGGCGTCATCGCGCCCGGTCTCTTCAGCGCCTTTTCCATCTTCTTGTTCCGGCAGTTCTATCTGCGCTTTCCGGTGGAGATTGAAGAAGCGGGGAGGCTGGATGGTCTGGGTTACTTCGGCGTCTACTGGCGTCTGCTGCTGCCCAACTCCACCAGTATCATGACGGCCCTGGGCGTGCTCACCTTCATCGGCAGCTGGAATTCGTTCTTGTGGCCGCTTGTGATCGGTCAAGACCCCAGCTCGTGGACCGTTCAAGTCGTGCTGTCTACTTTCCTCACCGCCCAAACCATGCACCTCGCCCAGTTGTTCGCCGCCGTCGCCGTGGCGGTCCTGCCTCTCGTAGCTGTGTTTCTTGTGATGCAGCGCTCCATCGTCGAAGGCGCGAAGTTCTCCGGCGGCAAGGAATAAAATCCGCCCGGCGATAGATATCGCCGGGCGTCGCTTTCAATCCCGCTCCCAATTCCTCAAATTTCCTCGAAACCAATTTGCCTGTTTCCCGTTTTCTATCGTATGATGACTCTCGGGAGACCCACGATGCCCATACGCCAAGCCCTCATATCTACAATCACCGCCGCCGTACTGTCTCTTTCAGCGCTTCCGCTCTCAGCCTACCCGGCGTTATCGCTCTCAGCCGCCCCAGGTTCGTTTGGGCGTGACCATGGGGTCTATGTTGGAGAGGGGAAGATCCTGGATCTTGAGTCCACGCGCCAGCTGACGCTGCGTGAGGGTGTCTGGACTCTTCAATTCAGTCCGTCCGGAGAGAAGATCGCGTTCGTCACGTCCCTGGAAGATCATGGTGAGAAGTTTCTCGCGATCAAGATCGTCGACACATGGCGGCATGAGCCCGAAATCCAGACCTTGGTCAAGCAGCCGTGGCAGACGGGAGCGGGAGAATCTCAGAAGACGTTCGAGCTAGAAATCCTGGGCTGGGCGGGCGACGATCGGTATGTGCTGTTCCATCGTCTTACGTATTCGGCCCAGAGTGGTCAGCAGATATCGTCGTCGATCGAGAGGGTGGACCTCTCCTCGGGCTCGCGGGAACCGCAGCCGATCCTCACGGACCCAAATGAATCCGAGCCGGGTGAGGTCAGCTGGGATTACGCCTGGTCTCCGTCGCATGACCGTCTGCTCATCGGCAAGAAGCTTTCTCCCAGTAACGATGGCGGGAGCAGTCACTACGTCCGTTATTTTCTCTGCGATCCCGCCGCCGCTCAGGCGCGGACGCTGAAAGTCGATCCCGTCGATACCGTGCTGGGGTGGATGGATGACGCGCGACTGACGATTGCGCGCGGGATGAATACCGAGACGCCGGCATTTCAGAGTTACGATTTGGCGACTGGCGTCGCATCCGCCTCCACGCGTCCCAGTTGGATGGGGATGATGTCGGACCCGGAATTGTCCGCCAGTCATCATTGGGCGCCGAAAAAGACCGATCCGAAAGACCCAGCACTGCAATTGGATATTGTCACGCACCATCTGGCGTCATCGCGCGGCGATGACACGGCGGAAGCGTCCATGATCTGGATCCGCCGTACTACCGCCGGTAAGAAGTTCTCCGCGTTCCCAGTCGGCGTCGTTCCAGGGAACGACTTCCCGGAAGCATCCTGGTCGCCGACCGGGAAGGCCGTGGCGTTTGTCGCCCACGGCGATATCTTTCTGGCGAACCTCGCCAAGCGTTCCGCCACCGCATTAGAAAAGCAGTCCGTCGGAGAAAAGATGAGCTGCGAAGAAGAAAAGCATCTTGCGGCCTCAAACCTCAAGCAGATCGCTCTGGGTATTCTTCAGTACGCTCAGGACAACGACGAGCATTTTCCTGCCGCCGCGAATCTCGAAAAGACGATCTATCCCTATCTGAAAACGATTAGCCTCTTTACTCTGGACGGCAGCCGATTCGTGTACCATGCTCCTGCGGATTTGGCTATGGCGAGCATGGATGAGCCCGCCCAAACCGTTCTCGGCGAAATGGAATTGCCCTGCGCCCACATCGTCCTTTATGCCGACGGTCATGTCATGATCGTCGACAAGTAACAGCATCGCCGTGCGCCTTGGGTCTCGCCGCGTGTTGGATCACTGCCTTGAAAGAGCCAAGATGAAGCTCCGCCGTATCGTTACATCCGCCTTTGCCGTTACCCTCCTCTGGTCGGTCCTGCCGGTCTTTGCCGACACGCCTAGATCGCTTGGACCCGAGCACGGGATCTACCTAGGGGAAGGGAAGGTTTTGGCTGTCGAATCCACGCGGCAGCTGACGCTGCGTGAGGATATCAAAGCGTATCATTTCAGCCCATCGGGCGAGAAGATCGCTTACGTGACCTATGTGGAAGACCATGGGGAGCAGTACTATGCCCTCAAGGTTGTGGATACGTGGCGTCATGTGCCGGAAGTCACGCTGCTGACCAAGCAGCGGCTGCCGAAGTTTATCGCCAACCCGCCGGAACCGACATTGCTGAAAATCGTGGGCTGGTCGGGGGATGACCGTTTTGTTCTCTTCCAGCGCGATTCCTCTGCTCCGGGTGAGGACGATACCGCTCCTCCTCCGCAAATCGAAATGATCGACCTGAGCGCCTCCGCGCCGCAAGCGAAGCCGATCTTTCTTGAGACCGAAAACCATGATGGGAGTTCCGTGGAACATGATGGGACACCCGTGGAAATCGACGCCAGTTGGTCTCCCGACCACGATCTCCTGGTGATCCGCGGGCGTATTACCTATTTTCAAGCGACGCCGGTTCGGACGGAGCAAAACTACTGGCTGTATCGACCGATGACGGATCATCTCCAGCTGTTGCCGCTCGATCCCTCCTGGATCATGCGTGGCTGGCGCGACGGCGCGCATCTTCTTATCAAAATCGTCGCCAAAGATACGAATCCATCATTGCAGACTTACGATCTGCAGACGGGGGCGCTGACCGCATTCGTGCGTCCCGAGGGCTGGGGGCAGGTTCCTCTGGACAATCCGATCGCCCCGCTGAGCGCGGCCGACCCCAAAGATCCGTCGCTGATCCTGGAGATCCTCGCGCATCGCCTGAACGCGTCACGGCAAGATGGCTCGACGCCCGCCTCCACGATTTGGCTGCGCCAGAATCCGGCTGCCAGTAAATTAAGCGTCCTGGCGCTAGGAGTGATCACAGGAAAGTCGCCGCCGCAGGCGCAGTGGTCTCCCACCGGAAAAGCCATCGCCTTCGTCGCGCATGGCGACGTTTTCTTGGCGAATCTGATCAAGCGCCCCGCGAATCGACGGGAGCAATTGGCGGCGGGAGAGCCGTGGCGCTGCCCCGAAGACGGAATTACCGCATCTTCTAACTTGAAGCAAATCGCTCTGGGTATTCTGCAATTTACTCAAGACAATGATGACCACTTGCCGACGGCTTCAGAGTTTCGGCAAGCGATTACTCCCTACCTTCACGACGACAGTCCGTTTTCGCTCGGAGGCTGTCAGTTTATCTATCGGGCGCCGAAGAATTTGTCGTATTCGAGCATCGTCGCGCCGGCCGATATTATTATTGGCGAGATGGTAACGCCCTGCGGACGGATCGTGGTCTACGCGGACGGGCACGTCAAAAACCTCGGTAAATGATGTCCTTTAAACAGAGAGCCGGCCTGCATGAAGTCCTTTCGAGTGTTCGGGGTCATACGTTGAAACTATCGTGCTTCTATTTCTGTCGCCAGATGCAGATTTCCCCAAAGAGACCCAAGATGAAATTTTGCCTTGCTTACGCATCCGTAGCCCTATTGCTTTGCCCGGCTCTTTCCATTGCGGCCGGCGCGCCCGGGTCGCTCGGAGCCGCACACGGGATTACCCAGGAGGGTGGGAATGTTCTGGACGTCGAATTCACGCGACAACTGACGCTGCGTGAGGATGTTCGAGACTACCAGTTCAGCCCGCTGGGAGAGAAGATCGCCTATGTGGCCTATGTGGAGGATCACGGCGAGCAGTACTTTTCGATCAACATTGTCGATACCTGGAAGCACGATCCCAAAGTCACGATACTTGCCAAGCAGCTGCTGCCCCGCGACGTCGCGGACGGGCGCGCCGCGCCGCTGCTGGACATCGTGGGGTGGGCGGGTGACGACCGCTATCTTCTCTTCCGCCGTACCCTGGCGGATTCTGTCGATAAGGAAGAGGCGTCCGCGCCTCGCATCGAGATCGCGGATTTGAACGCGGATCCCATTGACCCGCAGCCAATCCCGATCGACATGCAGACCGCCGCTGGGGTTTTGAGCGGGCTGGATTATGCCTGGTCGCCGTCCCACGACCGTCTCCTTGTCAGCCAAAGCCTGTTTTTTACTAAAGAACACCCAACACGAAGAGTGAGAAATTACTTTTTGTTCGATCCGGTCGCCGGGAAGGCGTCCTCCTTGAATATCGATCCGTCAGACTCTGTGCTCGGCTGGATGGATGGCGCGCATCTTTTGATGCGTCATAAGGTCAAAGGAGAAAAGCCGAGTGATCGGCTATACGATCTTGCGAGCGGCAGCGTCTCGGACTTCATCCGTCCAGTGTGGTGGGGAAAGTTTCCGGCCCTGGAAATGGGGCCGCAGCATATTGTCCGAGTGGATGTCGATCCCAAAGACCCTTTATTGACACTGGATATCGCCTCGAACCGTCTTCCTGCTACGATCGGAGTGGACGCCGCGACGGCCTGTTCTGTGTGGGTAAAGCATGATTTAGGGAATGGAAAGGCGGAGATGCTGCCGGTGGGCGTCGCTCCCGGAGCCGACAACCCGCAGGCGCAGTGGGCGCCTACGGGGAAAGCCGTCGCGTTTGTGGCGCATGGCGACCTGTTTTTAACCGGCCTAATCAAGCATCCTGCAAAACCGCAGGAGTAGGCTGCACGTGCCCAGATCATCAATAAATCACGGATGCTCAGATGAGGCGGAGGTCATCAATGTTTTACAAGCGCGCTTTGGGTTCCGGGATCGCTTCACTGCTGCTCTGGGCAGCTCTGCCGGTTGTCGCGGACCCTTTTGAGGACGCCATGCCTGGTGCGCTGGGCGCGGGTCATGGAATCTATGTGGGCGATGGCCGCATCCTGGATGCGGCCGCGCCACGCCAAATGACGCTGCGCGGCCATATCATGGAGTTTCAATACAGTCCCACAGGGGAGAAGATTGCCTATGAAGGCCTTGTGCTCGATCATGGCGAGAAGTCGCTAGCGATCAAGTATGTCGATCCATGGCGCAGCGAGCCAGCGGAAATTACGGTCGCCAAAAGCAAGGGGTGGGGGCTTCACGGACAAAATCCTCGTGATATGGTTTCCATGGCGGGCTGGTCCGGCGACGGGCGTTATCTGATCGTGCAGCGTATCTCGGCGACCGGAGGCGGCGACCTGATTCAAGGCTCGAATCTTGTGAGCGATCCTGCGGGACTCGAGGCGGTTTTCGAGTCCTACGACACTCTGGGAGACCTGTCGCAGCCCAAGATCGTCCATGTAGGCATAGGGATGGGCGGCGCCATGCCGTCCATGATTGCCTGGTCGCCGGACCATACGCGGGTTCTGGTTGCCACGGATGTTGCTAATGCGGAACCTTCGGAAGACGCGTCTCCAAATTGCCAATCAGCAGTTGTCTATCGCCCCGGGGATGACAGTCGTCAGGTGATTTCGCTGGCGATCGATCAGGCGGCAATGGGCTGGCTGGACGATCAGTCGCTTCTGGTGAAGCGCCGATCGCCCCAAGAGCGCGATGGGAAGATCCTATTCAAATACAGCCTCGCCGGCGGCGCCGAGGAAGCGACGGAGCGGCCGACGGGATGGCCGCTCCATCACGATCAGATGCTGGGACTGGGCGCCTTCGAGTCAAGCTTGATTGATCCAAAATCTCCCGATTTGTCGCTGGAGGTTGTCACGCGAAAGCTTCCCGATTCCGAAAATAAAGAGACAGTGGAGGTGTCTACGATCTGGCTTCGAAGCGCGGGGAAGAAAAAATTCGCCTCTACTCCGCTTGGCGTGACTCCTGGGCCTGATCCGCCGCATGCGCAGTGGTCGCCGACTGGTCAGGCCGTCGCATTTGTCGCACACGGAGATTTGTTCGTGACCGATTTCGTCAAGCGAGTCGCCAGCGCGCGGGAAAAATTGGAGGCGGGAGAGAAGCTCGATTGCTTGGAAGAGCGAGAGATCGTGCAGACCAACCTTAAGCAAATTGGTCTGGGATTGATGCAATATATTCAGGACTATGATGAGCAGTTGCCGCCACCGTCCAACGTGCAGGATCGGATCGACCCCTACATCAAGAGACGCAGCGTGTTTACGCTGGCCGACAGCACATTCGTGTACCACCCGCCCGTGAATCTGTCGCTCGCGGCCACGGAGTCGCCGGCGGATTTCGTGATCGGAGAGATGGATACGCCGTGCGCGCATAACTATCTGTATCTCGACGGGCATGTGAAGTCGTTCGACAAATAGCAGTGTTCGCGTAAGCTCGAAAAACTCATCTTGGGCGCCTATAGTTTTACCGGGTTCGGTCCGATATTACAGTGGGAAGCCTGCGCGGTCCGCCGCGCTGGAAATTACGAGTATTTCGAATCCATTTTGCGCCGCTGAGATGGGCCGCGCGAATATCGATGCATGAACACGCTTATGCCGACGAATGAATCCGCCAGACTTAATGCGCTGCGGCGCTATCGGCAGATGGACTCTCCCCCGGAAGAGGCCTTCGACGACCTTGCCGCGACTGCCGCCGCGCTTTTCCACGCCTCCGTCGCCGCGATCACGCTTGTCGACGATGCGCGCGAGTGGCGCAAATCCCTGGTTGGCTCCGCATTGTCCGAGCCTGAAGCCGTTCGCTCCCGTTCCTTTTCCGAGGCCGCCATCATGCGGCCCGATGTGCTGTGGATTCCCGACGCCCGTGTGGACGCCCGCTTTGCCGAAAATCCCTTCGTTGCCGGGCCGGACGCCGTGCGCTTCTGCGCCGCGGCGCCGCTCGTAACCGAGGACGGATTCGCCCTTGGCGCGCTGCTGGTCATGGGGCGCGATGTCCGGGAGTTTTCTGAAAGTGACGCCGCCGCTTTGCGGCGTCTGGCGCGGCAGGCGGTCACGCTGCTGGAATTGAAGCGTACGGTGGCGCAGCTGGGATCGATCGTTGAGAAACGCAAACGGGTGACGAGGGCGCTGGAGACTCGCACACGGGATCTCACGACGGAGAAGCTGGGGCTGGAAGCGCGCCGACAGGAACTTGAGGTAGGTAAGCACGAACTGGAGATCCGGAACGAGGATATCCAGGACGGCGTCATGCTTTATGAGTATGCGTCGCAGCGTTTTTTGGAGTTGTTTCAAGGACTGCCGGTCGCCTGCTTTTGCTACGATTCCAAGGGCCGCATCTTCGAGTGGAACCGCGCCTTCGAAGCCCAGTACGGGCTGGGCGCTGAGGCGACTCTGCTCAAAGAGGTTTGGGATGCGATCTGTCGGCCCGAAGAAGCTGAGGCGATGAAGGACCTGGTCGCGGAAGTTTTCCGGGGACGGACGTTCGAAGGTATGGAGCGCTCCGACCTGCGCGCCGACGGCAGCCTCTGCCATGTTCTCTCCAATTCCTTTCCGATCCGCCAGGGGGACGGGACCGTTATCGGCGGCATCTGCGCCAATGTCGATATCACGCAGCGCAAGCAGGCGCAGGAAGCCCTGCGGCAAAGCGAAGAGCGTTATCGGCAGACGTTCCGGCGTCATGGCGCGGTGAAGCTTCTCGTCGATGCCGTGACGGATGAAATCGTGGACGCCAATCCAGCGGCCTGCGCCTTTTACGGCTGGTCGTTTGAGCAGCTTCGCGGCCGGACAATGGCCGGCATCCTTGCGTTCGACGACGGACGGGTCGGGGCCGAGGCGGCGCTGGCGACCGCCGAGCAGCGGCCTTACCATAACCTGCGTCACCGACTGGCGTCCGGAGAAGTCCGTGACGTGGAAGTGCATACTGGCCCCGTCCATATCGATGGGCGGCTTCACCACTATTCGATCGTCCACGATGTCACCGAGCGGCGGCTCGCCGAGATGGCGCGTGACGAATCCGAGCTGCGCTTTCGCTCTGTCACGCAGTCCGCCAACGACGCCATTATTACCGTCACCCAGGACGATTGCATCATCTCCTGGAACACAGGTGCGCGCAAAATGTTCGGCTACAGCGAGCGGGAAGTTTTGGGCTGTCCGCTCGACATGATTTTGCCTAAGCTTTACAGCAAAGTTGCGCCGGGCGACAAGTCCAAGGTGCTCAATCGGACGGTTGAGATGTCCGGGCGCTGCAAAGATGGAGCGGACATACCGCTGGAGCTTTCGCTCGCGACGTGGAGCACCGAGCAGGGGACGTTCTTCAGCGCCGTCATCCGGGACATTACCGAACGCAAGCGTTATGAGAAACAGCTTCAGGAACAGATGGAGCAGATCAACAGCTACAGCGCGGAGATGGAAGCGCACAAAAGCCGGCTGGAGGCGATCAACCGAAAGCTGGAGGAACTGTCGAAGCTAGATGGAATGACCGGCCTCAAGAACCGGCGCGCCTTCGAGGAGCGAATGGAGCTGGAGTTTGCCCGGGCGATGCGTTACGCCATGCCGCTGTCTTTGCTGCTGCTGGATGTCGACGACCTCAAAGCTTACAACGACGCGTTTGGCCATCCGGCCGGCGACGAGGCGCTCAAGGCGGTCGCTCAGGTGATGCAGAGCAGTACGCGCGGCGTGGATCTGGTGGCGCGTTATGGCGGCGAGGAATTTATCATTATCCTCCCTCACACCAACAGCGAGGGGGCTTGCACGATCGCCGACCGCATCCGCGCCGCAACGGAAAATGCGACATGGCCCGTCCGCCCATTGACCATCAGCGTTGGGGTCGCCACCTTGACGCCTGCGACGATGGATATTCCAGCGATGATCGAACAAGCCGATTGGGCGCTTTGCGCCTCGAAGAAAGCCGGCAAAAACCGCGTAACACACGCCGCCGCGCTTGAATCTTCCGAGACAATCAAGGCGTAAACGAGAGTTAATGCGCGAATCTCA